>JBDNAP010000526.1:0-3942 GCA_039768325.1 Thiogranum sp. | reverse complement strand
GGATGCCGCGCGTATTGCCGGTGCAACCGGTGCCACAATTATCAATAATGCGCGCGGTGAGGGCTTAACAAAAAGTAAGACCTTCCTTGGCCTGTCCCTGGAGACCCAGCGGGATGTGTTGCTGTTTCTGGTCGAGGAACATCTGAGCCGGCAGATTCTCGAGACCATATGTGATGTGGGTAAACTGGATGATACGGATGGCACCGGCATCGCCATCCAGATAGATGTCGAAGACGCCGTTGGTGTGGCGCACCAGGTCAAAGAGCTGGTCGATCGCGTGGAGGATAAATTATGAGTGAAGCAAAAGTGATTCGTGTCTCTGATGTAATGAAGTCTCAATTTGACATGATCGACGGCAAGGTTACGGTATCGGATGCGCTCAAGAGAATGGAGCATGTGGAAACCAAGACACTTATCGTCGACAAGCGCCACGACGACGATGAGTACGGTATCGTAATGCTGTCGGACATTGCCAAGCACGTGCTTGCCGTGGACCGCTCTCCTGATCGCGTGAATGTCTATGAAATCATGACCAAGCCGGTGATTTCGGTACGGCCCGATATGGATATACGTTACTGTGCGCGCCTGTTCGACAGGCTTGGCCTGTCACGTGCACCGGTGCTGAGACACGGCAAGGTGGTGGGTATCGTGAGTTTTACCGATATGATACTGCGCGGGTTTTTTCATATCAGCGATAAAGAATAATGCCCGGATGGAGCCGCGATTCTGATCCAATTTAAAACCGGCAGGCCGCAGCCGCTCAGGGTGCCGACAACAACAGCTGCTGCAGCAGCAACAGATCCGCTGCATTGAGCTGCTTGTCGGCGTTGAGATCCGCCAGTGCGGTCTCCAGGGCATCCGCGGTTATGATGCCGGTGACCAGCCGCGTGAGCACCACCGCGTCACCGGCGTTCAGCACATTGTCGGGTGCTCCCCTGGGGGCGACATCGCCAATATTGGATGTGACGGGGTCGGTACCGAAATCCTGCTCACCGTCAGCGAAGCCGTCACCGTCCGCGTCAACCCCGCCGGGCAGGGCGGCGAGCGGAACGAATCCATCAGCACCGTCGGCAAGGTCGTCGCCATCTGTGTCAACACTATTTGGGTCAGTGCCGAGGGCGACCTCGGCGGCATCGCTTAAGCCATCGCCATCGCTGTCCACAATGGGGGGAGACACGACAATGTCGAATGTCTCGCTGTCTTGGAGTGCCGGCAGGCCGTTGTCTGTCACCCTGATAGTCACCGGGTATGTTCCCGCGTTACCGCTGAGCGGATTGATATCCAGCGTGGCCGTGTCATTGCTGTGATCTGTGAGGGTCGAAAATGCGGGCAGCCCGGTAGCACTGAAAGTCTGCGTATCGCCATCCGGGTTGGTGGCAGACAGGTTGATAGAGGTTGACTGCCCTTCGTTAACGGCCTGATTGCCTATCCGGGCAAGCAGCGGTGCCTGGTTTGCCGTGTCGGTGTTAAAGAACCAGTTGAAGTCGGTGTTAAAGAATATGTTCGCGGAAGTAATAGAAACATGATCCGAACCGGGGGGAGAGCTTCCGCCTGCCTGGCAGACCGCAAACCCGGTTTGAGTGTTATCAAATTTCAGGTTGACATCGCAATCGATGTTGCTGATGCCGCCGTATTCGAGATTGATGGTGTAGTCGTCACCATCACCGGCTAACTCATTTCTACCACTGGCCGCATACAGCAGCGTGGCCACGTCATCGTGGCCCAGGGTGCGCTGAGCTTCATCAGTGAAGGTGAGTTGCTGCATTACCGCCTCGGTGTTGGCGAAACCCATGCTGGATGCAAGCGTGCGGTCGGCATTGGCTGCAAAACTGTGACCGACGGGCAGGTCGGAAAGAGCACGGGCGTAGCTGCTTGAGTCAACCGTCGCGTCGATAGTGAACGGGTTATTGTTTAACTTGCGGTACCAGTGCAGATTGACATCATCACCACGGCTGTCGTCGTGGGAGCCGATAATGCCATCCGCACCCGGGTTGATATCAAGTTGGTTGTTAACGCCATCTGTCGCCTTGGTGTAATTCTGGTTATTGCCTGCCAGGCCGGATTCCGAAGCGGCATTGACATGGGCCAGTCCGATGCAGTGCCCGAGCTCATGTAGGGCCACCGATTCAAAATCAACGTGTCCACTGGGGATGTTGTTGTTAGCGCCGCTGACGAGGTTGCCGGTTGTCGGCTGCAGTCGATTGTAGATGGTGATGTTGTTCTGGACCGGGATCTCCATGGCAGCGGCATTGGCGCTAAGCGGATCAATGCAGACACGAACCGTGAGTGTGCCACCTTGCCCGCTATACGACGTCGGATGCGCAACCACGTCCACACCGAATAATTCGCCAGCGAAGATAAATGCACCGGCAAAACCTTTGCTAGCCAGGAAAAGACCGGGCATGCATACAAGCAGACGCATAAACAGGTTCAATTTTACGGCTTGCCGTGTCATCGCATGCTGTCCTTGCTACCTGATTTTCACCAGGTCATCACGGTGCAGTAGTGTCTCCAGCCGTTGCGCAGCATTGTTGGCGTTCGTGATCTCGCCTAACTGAGGGAAACGCCGGGCATCCTGTTTCAGGTCCGGCCATACGAAGCGTTTTTTCAGGTTGAGGACGCGGGCAGTGTCTGGCCCTTTTTGATATTCATTGAGTCTGATATCGATGACGGTATCCGATGAGTCCGAGATATAGAGCATGCTGCCATTCGCCGCACGTTGTTGTGCACCGAGTTGCTGGCGCCGGCTTCTGGTTTTCGCCGGGTCAAAATCAATGATGCCGTCGGTTGCCAGGGCGTGCAGCAGGGCTTGCAGTTCAGGCTGGTTCAACTGCAGTTCATAGTCGCCAGCCCTGGTCATGTAGGCCGGGTAATGTACATGGACCCGGCCATTACCGTAGATACGCAGCAGCGGCTCAGGGTCTGGCTCGGCCAGCATGTGGTGAACCAGGTTGTATTCAATGACCGGTTCAGCGGCCGTTTCTGAATAGTTGATTGTCGGGGGTGATATGGCAGCAGGCCTGGCATTTTCCCCCATCACAAAGTCCACGTTGCCTTGCAGGAGAAAAAAAACAGTGGTGAGTAGTAAGTGATTGAAACGATTTGAATGATTCATGTTAAACAGGTCGGCAACAGATGCGTAATGCTTGACCGCCTGGATTCTATTTGTCTTTGTTACGCTGGAAAAGGTGTTTCGTCACCTCAACACCAAAAAGCCCGGATTTTCGCTGTTCAGTCAACGTGCAACCTCGTCGAGGGGGGCAGGGTGATTGAAGGGCTGACTCACACGGACGGTTGCCGGTCAGGTATTAAAAATCACTGAATTTATAATTTATATTGTGTTCATCAGGTTATGTGGTACTCTTTACATGATGGATAATAAGTATCCTGTAACGTAGTGTTAAATTGTCAGCAGGTCCAGTACATGACGATTCTTTTCAGTGAAAAAGTTCAACCTCGCATTGGGACTGGCCGGTGTGGGGATAAGTATCCGGGCGGCGACGCGTCTGCGATGGGGACAGGCGTACACGAAATCCGCAAGCAGCTGTTGCTCGAATGACTTGATTACCCATCGCTTTAGGAGGTAAATAAATGTTTAGTATTAGTCAGTTATCCAGATGTGCTCTGTCAGTTGCACTGACTGCCGGCCTTGCTGTGAATGCCGTGGCCGGCGAATTAACAAGAGACAGGGACGCTTCAGCCCTGTATGGCAAAACCCCTGCCGAACAGCGAATGATGCTTTCTGAACGTGCTGCTATGCCACCCTGGTTCCGTATGCCGCCACCTGGTTTCGCCAGCAGGGCCGGGCAGCCGGTCTGGACGATGCCCCCCAGGATGCCGATGCGTGCCCGTGCGCCACGGCAGTTTGCTGCCCCGGCTCGCTACCAGCGTCCCGTGCCACCGCCGGCTTTCAATCCCCGTGCGGTGATGCAGCACCCAGCG
>JBDNAP010000525.1:0-4169 GCA_039768325.1 Thiogranum sp. | reverse complement strand
TTCAACATTGTATTTCGAAACGGGATCCTTGAGCGCCTTGCCGGGCTGCACAGAAAATATCTTGAGCCGGTGATCGGGCTTCAGCTCACGCCTGACCAGGGCATAATCCAGGTCCGGTCTCGGCAGCAGGTCATTCTCGATGGACGGAATGAGATCAGTGATCCGCATACCCTGGCGCCACTGGTAACCACCCGGCCGCTGCACATGCCCGGAAAGCAGGACGATATCTTCCATCTTCTCGAGAATGGAGTAGACGCGCAGCGTATCACCAGCCTGAAGTCCGGCGCGCAGACCCGCCTTCTGACCGATATCCAGATCGATCAGCGTGCGCTCACCGAGTTTACTGATGCGTTCGACCTGGGAAGCCTGCGGATAGGCAGTCGGCAGCAGGCCGCCCGCCAGCGACAGCATCTGCTCCACCGAACGTTCCTTGCGCAACTCGTAGATCGCCGGACGCCTCACCTCCCCGGCCACCCCCACTGAAGCACCCACGGGTGGAACGAAAATCACATCACCCGGTTGCAGGCGTACATCACCGCTGGTATCGCCGTGTAGCAGCAGGTCGTAGAGATCCATGTGGGCGATCAGCTTGCCACGGCGCTTCAACTGGATATCGCGTAGTGACCCGATGGGCTTGATGCCGCCACTGACAAACAGGGCATTGGTCATGGTGGACAGTGCGCTCACCGTGTAGGAACCCGGCTGGTTGACATCGCCGAGAATGAACACCCGTATGGAACGCAAGCGCCCCATGGTGATATTGGCTTTCTCGCCAATCATCTGTTCTTCGATTCGGGCCCTGAGTGCCTGCTTCATCTCGCTGAAGGTGAGCCCGGCGACCGAGACTGGTCCTATCTCTGGAAACTGCAGAATACCCTCGCGGGTAATCACCAGGTCGTACTGGGCAGACTCCTTACCGAAAAGCTGAATCTGCACCGTGTCGCCGGGGCCGACGATGTAATCGGCATCCATGGGAATGTCGGTGGCCGGTGCAAAGGTTGTTGGCACACCGGCGAACAGATCGTAACCGAAACGTTCGAGCGGCGTTTCCAGCTCGCCGGCTTTCTCCGCCCTGTCCCTGTCCGGCGATATCTCTGCGCGTTCCATCGGATCAGACCGGTCATCGGCCATGTCGTCCGTGCGTCTGTCTCCGTTACGCCTGGCATCCGGAGCACTGCCGTCGCGTCTGTCTCCGTGACGCCTCGCATCGGGCGTACCGCCACCAAGTCTG
This sequence comes from Thiogranum sp., assembly GCA_039768325.1. Classification (GTDB taxonomy): domain Bacteria; phylum Pseudomonadota; class Gammaproteobacteria; order DSM-19610; family DSM-19610; genus Thiogranum. Next base: position 2,938 of record JBDNAP010000525.1, on the reverse strand, counting down.
TCCCTGTCTCGCCTGGCGTCCGGAGCACTGCTGCTGCGTCTGTCATCCGGAGCGCTGCCAGAGCGCCGGTCTTCCCGGGACTCCAGAGGCATGACCAGCCGGGGCGCCTCGGGTGGCTGCTCATCGACCTTGTTTTGCTGTTGTTCCTCGACAGCTTTCATTATCACTGCGCGCTGTTCCGGAGTCAGACTCCTGAATCGCCTGATTTCCTCCTGCGTCGGGGCTTGCGCAACAACCGACGCCGCCGCACCAGCCAGTAGACAGGTGGCGGCCAGCCACTTGATAGTTTTCATCATGAATTCAGCCCTGCCTTTCACTGCTTTGCTAACTGAGCCTCTGGTTAATACGCAATATCATGGTATTCAGGTCTTTACAATGCCTGCCGGGTGCATCGTGCACACCCTGGATCAACAAGTTGCATGTTCTTTCCGCTACGCACCGAGCAGCCTGCCGGGTTCCTTGAATAAATCAGAGCATCCCCGGTGTACCGCGTCATTGCCCGAGCTGGCTGGACACGCCATAGTCGGCATTATCCAGCATCAGGGTACGCTCGAAGCCAGTGTACAGGTCACCCGGCGAAACCACCATTTGACCCACGTCGCGGGTCCACGGCCTTATGGAAAAATTACTCCGCGCCTTGGTATCTTTGGTGAGCATGGAGCCCAATGGAATCGAGGCGAATATCCCCTTGTCAAAGTACGGATCATCGGGACTGCCCGGCGGTGTGTCGTCATCACCATCGGTCAGCGTATACCAGGCGCCGAAAGTTATCCCGGAACGAAAACGGCGTTTGAGTTCGAAGCGTATTCCGTTGTCTTTCGCCAGAAAACGCCCCGCACGCGCGGTGGCGGTCAGGCCCCAGCCCGGTAAGCGATAATGCACAGCGGCCAGGGCAGTCACGGTATCATAGTCCCTGAACTTAAAGGCGCCATCCGTGGCCCGCTGCCGCAGCCAGTCAACCGAAAGATCGGTCGCCCAGTCACCCCGCTCGGGCAGGTACAGCACCTGCCCCCCGGTGCCGGCAAACATCATCTCGTAGATCCCGGCTGTCAAGCGCGCATACACCCGCTCAGCCGGATGCAGATACTGGTTGACCAGCAATTTCGACAGTTTGAGCCGCCCGCCGTCCTGCAGGTACTGGGCGATATCGGAACGCACGTGCGGCAATGTACTGTTGGACTCCTCCGACACGTTACTGACGTTTTCATACAGCGACAGCCGGACGCTGCTTTCGAAAAAGCGGCCACGCCCGATCTGCCGGGTGTAATTTGCCGTGGTGAACAAATCGAATCGGGCAGCACCATTGGGATCATTAAAGAACACACCGACATTGAACGGTACCAGCTGAAAGGTGCTCAGGTCTCTGCTTTCGTGCCGGAAACTCAGCAGGTGTCCCTCGTCTGACCGGCGTATACCGTCGACGAGGCCGGGATCGTCGTCCGCCGGCAGGGCAATCTCTTGCGCCGACAGGCGTGCTCCCTGCACAGGCTCTGCATAGCTGATATCGAGGTAATGGTCCAGCTGCGCGCGTGACAGCATGCCATCGAAGTAGCGCTGGAGCTTGTGGGTGTTGGTAAAGTGATAAGTCAGTACGGACACATCCTCAGACGTATAGGTGATACGGATCGCTGTTGTACCCTCCGGGCTGTGCGCCAGGAGGATGCGTGCCGCCCTGCCGACGGCACGACCGGTCAGCGAAATACGCGTGTTGGTAAGGCTGGCGCTCAGCGTATGGCCGTCGAAACCGAGTCGGATGCCTTTGAAGTCGCTGGCAACCAGCGTACGCGCCAGCCTGGCGGCATAACCGGTGTCTGCCAGCCACTGGTCGATGGACGCTTGCGGCGGCTGTTTCGTGTAAGGGTCGGGCTCGTCGATTTTGGGTACAAACTCTTCTTTCATGAGCGGTATAGTGACATAGGTATTCACACCTACGTCATCGTCCTGCAGCGAGAGCTGGGCTCCAAACCAGCCTTTTTTGTATTCAACACCATACGTCCAACCGCCTTGCCGGGAGTCAGCGCCCGATTCAGCAGCCCTGAAATCGCGTTCGTAATCATTGGCATCATACTCGGTGACCAGTGAAAGCCCCCTGATCCAGGACGAACGATGCCGAATGCCACCGAACAACCCTTTCATCCGATCTGTTCCGTAGCCCAGGCTGTAATCCGTATTGCCCAGGCGCTTGGAAACCACCCCGAAGTAATCGACGGAAAACACACCGGTGCCGGTGAAGTCCAGCGTACCCACCGCCGCGTTTGGCCACCAGCGACTCTCTTTCAGCAGCAACAATTTGGCGTCAAACGCTTTATCCTTGAAGTCACCGAAACCCTGACCCAGCTCGCTGGATAAGCCGCGAATAACGGTGTAACGACCGGACAACTCCAACCGTGGCAGCATGGTGATACTGGTCCAGACGGGCAGATAGGGACGAAAATAACTCGCACCGAACCGGAAACTGCCGTCCTCTTCAATACGGGCATCAGGCATATTTATCAAGCCAGTCTGACCCGTGGTATTCGGCTCCGCAGCGGCTAGTTTGTGAAACCCCGGGCCCAGCAGAAACACTGTGATTAGCCGGCAAACAGATTGACGGAAAACCATTTAGACGGGGAGACGGGAATATAGACTGTACCGAATGGAGTGTGAGCGCACTGTCGAGGAGACTCTGATCTGTTTAATGAACCATCGCAGGGTGCACTGTGCGCACCGAAAAGAACAGCCAAGTAATAAATTCAGCGTGCCCCAGGGCACCTTCTCTCGCCTGTCGGCGATTCACCTTGTGCCCCAGGGCACCTTCTCCCCCAGGGGACTCTCTCTTGCTGCGCAATTCACCTTGTCTCGCCTGTCGGCGATTCACCTTGTGCCCCAGGGCAGAAGGTGAGGAATGGGACATTCCGAGAGGCTCCTCTGGAGGACCCTCTCCCCCAGGGGACCTTCT
>JBDNAP010000524.1:0-4131 GCA_039768325.1 Thiogranum sp. | reverse complement strand
TTGGTTGCGACGTGGTTGGGCTTGGGGCCGGGCATCTCTGTCGTCATAGGCGGGGCTCTTGCGCTCTCGTCCACGGCACTCGTGATCAAACAGCTGTCGGACCAGCTGGAATTGCACAATCCGCACGGCCGCCTCGCAACCGGCATTCTTCTGTTCCAGGATATTGCCGCCGTGCCGCTCCTGGTTCTTGTCTCATTGCTTGCTGCAGGCGACACCTCTTACGATATTCTGGATGTGCCCACTGCACTTGCAGAAGGTGCCTTGGTGATAGTTGTTGTCTTGCTTGCGGGGCGATGGTTGTTGCGACCGCTTTTTCGCGAAATCGCACGCACACATGTGCCGGAACACTTCACGCTGGTAGTTCTTCTCGTCGTGCTGGGTGCCGCCTGGGCGACTGAGGCGGTCGGTCTTTCGTTGGCACTGGGTGCATTTCTGGCAGGGATGATGCTGTCTGAGACCGAGTTCCGGCATCAGGTAGAGGCGGATATCCGCCCGTTTCGTGACGTGCTGCTCGGACTCTTTTTCATCACCATCGGCATGCGGCTGGATATCGGCCTCTTGTTTCGGGAGGCAGGTCTCGTAGGGGGCCTGGTGCTGGCGCTTATTGGTGGCAAGGCGATCTTGGTAGCAGGAATTGCGCGCGGTTTCGCCGGCACCTGGCGAAACGCTGCCCGCACCAGCCTGGCGGTCGCACAGGGTGGAGAGTTCGGATTAGCGCTGATAAGCCTCGCGTCAAGCGTTGCGATTATCTCCCCAATAATTACTCAGCCAATTCTGGCAGCATTGATTCTGAGCATGCTGATCAGCCCGCTGGTCATTCGTGCAAACAGTGATCTGACAGCGTGGATGGACAGGGGTGATGCGGCTGTAATCGCCGAACTTGATCAGGAAATGCGGGCCACACGCTCACTCGCAAAACGTGATCACGTCGTGATCTGCGGTTTCGGCCGAGTTGGTCAAAACGTGGCTCGCCTGCTGGAAGAAGAAGGTTTCGAATATATTGCGCTGGATCTGGATCCTGGCCGCGTACGTCGCGCACGCCAGGCCGGGGATCCGGTTTACTACGGTGACGGCGCGAAAGCGGACATCTTGGCCGGAATCGGACTTGCGCACGCGAACGCCGTCGTAATCAGCTTTTCGGATCCACTGTATGCCGTTCGCATTGTCGAAACCGTTCGCGGGTTCCGCGAAGATGTGCCGATTCTCGTACGAACACGGGACGATGCCTATTTCGACTTGTTGCAGCAAACCGGCGCCACGGTCATCGTGCCAGAATCGATTGAAGCCAGCCTCATACTGTCTGCGCATGCCTTGAACGTACTCGCGGTGCCTCTACCCAGAATCATTCGCAAGATTGAGCGAGTTCGCGGTCACCGCTATGGCGAGCTCAGACAAGTGTTTCCCAAGGAGGCTGCACGTCACCTCGATGAGACCCATGCCCTCCGAGAGCAGCTTAGTACTGTCGCGGTGCCGCCGGGCGCACACGCCGTGGGGCGCACGCTTTCGGAACTTCAACTCGCGGAGTCGGAGGTCATGGTCAATGCCATTCGTCGGGGTGGCATCACGGGCCGTGAGCCGCTCCCGGATACCGAGCTCCGCGAGGGTGATGTTGTTGTGCTCTTCGGTACACCTGAAGCACTGGAGCGCGGTGAGTCAATACTCTTAAGCGGTTGATTAAGGTCACCACTCATGCAGGAGTGGCCGACTTAACTGAGCGGCGAAGCCGCAAAGGCAGCCCGAGGCTGGCGTGGCCAGCCGACGCAACTGAGCCCCGCAGGGGCGAAGGCCATTCTGCCCCGGTCAACAGCAACCAGAAATACGTTATCCAGGACAATTGCGGAGTCTGATGAGCACGAAACCCCCAGCGTGCTGATGCGATCGATATGGTCGCGAAGTCGTGCTGGTTCGAGCCGATTACTCGCCAGGAGTAGATGCCCGCATGCGATATTCGATGGGCGAGCACCCCTCTGTCTTACGGAAAGCGCGGCGAAGATTTGCGGCGTCCGTGTAACCAAGTTCTTCGGCGATCGCTTCTACGCTGTGGCTCGAATCACGCAGATACAGCTTTGCCCGGTTGGCCAGGGCCTGTGATTTGAGCTGGCGGAAACTAGTGTTCTCCGACTGCAGGCGGCGATTAAGTGTGCGACCGGATACATGGAGGTCGAAAGCGACTTCGTTTAGGTCCGGCAGCGGAGGCTCACTGGTTCGCAGCAGCGTAGCAATATGCTGTGTATAGGGTGTTCCCTCGACTTCGCTCTGTTCCTTGAGACTTCTTGCGAGACTCACTTGGGCTTGTCGCCAAAGCTCGGGATGGTAGTACGGGGAGGGCAGATCCAACCATCCGCGCGTTATTTTCACCTCGTTTGCGGCTGTGTTGAAGCTGATGGTTCCATGCAAAGCTTCTTTGTAGTCGTCGATGTTGTTCGGTTCCGGGATGGCCAGGCAATAATGGGCATCCTTGATCGTTTCGCCAATCAGGGTTTCCATGTATTGCTGTAACAGCATCATGGCAGTTTCCGTATGGAAGCGTTCTACGTAGCCCGTATCGTGTTCGTAGTGAATGGTGACGGTCAGGCCCAGCAAGGTCGAGCGCGCACTGATATCAATGTACGTGACGTGCAGTCGGGTGAAGCTCTCCAGCAACTGCAGGCCCTCACGCAGACTGGGCGCCAGGGCCATCCCCGCACCCACCAGTCCCATGGCGAATACGTGCATCTTCTGACCGAGCATGAACCCAAGTTGTTCATCGCCCAGCAGCTGGTCTCCCGTGCGCAGGATATGCAGGAAGTTCTCCAGGGGTATGTCGCCGCCGCGTAGCAATTCGTCACGGCCCAACCGGCTGCTGGCAAACAGCGGGGCAGTGTCGATGTCGCGCCGTTCCAATTCGAGAAGCAGCAGGCGGGCATAGACAGGGCTGATTGTGTCCATAGGCCAATTTTTGCTAATTTGGCGAATTATGACACCGCCTTGGCGCGATGTGCACTCATTTTTTCGCTCAGGCTCGCGCATAGTCGGACCATGACATACCGACTGGGGGAAATGACATCGTGACGAACGCCGACGAGCTTGATCAGACGGCACTTGCCAGTGCCAGGCAATACATGGGCATGGTTGCGTGGCCCACCATTGTTCTGGGCTTGGTGCTGGGGGTGTCGTATGTCGCGACAGTGGCCGTAGCCCTGACCGGTATCTTGTCGCTCTGGTTTGCCGTTCCCATGGTAGCGGTGCTCACGTATCTCAGTTACACGGTTCTGCACGAGTCCGTGCACGGTTCGATCACCGGTAACGACCAGTCGCTGCGCTGGCTGAACAAGGCGCTGGGATACATGGCCGCGTGGATCGTGATGATTCCTCTGACGGCCCATCGTCACGAGCATACGGCGCATCACCGTTACGCTAACGACGAGGTAAGAGACCCGGATTTTCACATAGGGAAGATGGATAGCTCGCCGCTGGCTCCGGTGCGTGCCGCCTTGTGGTCGTGCGTCAGTCAGTTCAGCTACTACGCGAAAAACCGTTGGACAAATGCGCCTTCGCGGCAGAACTTGTCTTTGTGCATTGAGGTAGTCGCTGCACTGTTGCCTCGGCTGGCCGTCTTGGCAGCGGGCTATTGGGTAGAAGGTCTGGCGCTGTTTGTGCTGGCCTGGCTGATCGGCGCGATTTTTCTGCTCTATCTGTTTGCTTACGCCGTGCACCGGCCGCATGAACGAGTCGGGCGCTATGTCGATACGTCAACCGTACTGCTTCCCGGACCGCTGCAACCACTCCTCGATTGGTTCTGGATGTACCAAAATTATCACTCCATCCACCACTTGTTTCCGCGCGTACCTTTCTACAAGTACGCAAAACTCTATGAGGAGATCGAAGGAATCATGGTGGCCAAGGGTGCGCCGATCTACCGCATTTCCGTAGGCGGTCTGCAGCAGTCGTCTCCGAGGCTGGCAAACTAGCCTTATCTATCGTCCGATTTGATCGCAGAGAATTGCCTGATATCTGCTTGGGCGAAGGGCATTCTGCCCCGGTCAACAGCAACCAGAAATACGTTACTGCTCCATATCGCTGGAGGCGTATCATTCGAGTATGAGCGAGGACAGCACACCCAGGACAACCGCGGAGCCGGATGAGCCCGAG
>JBDNAP010000523.1:0-9428 GCA_039768325.1 Thiogranum sp. | reverse complement strand
GTCCGATGTCTATCGTTCTGATAGATGTTTTTTCACCTCCATGATTAGTAGTGACAATAGTCACTTTCTTCTTATGTAAACTATTTCAACCTATTTAGTAGGTATAGAACGTTATGTTGAAAAATCTATAGCGGGATATACGTAGCAGGTACAATTTTTCTGTCAAGTGGGCTGGTTCATATTCTTCTGAGTATCACTAAGGAAGTGACCTTTCCCCCGGCAGCCAGATGCATGGTTTTCCTGTATGATTCGCTGCGTTCACCCTGCGGGCCGCAGGTTGGCATTCAACGCGCTGCGCGCCTTTGTCCAGCATACGCCGGAATGACGGTACGGGATTGAATCAGAGATTCCCTAATGTTTCGAATGAGGTCGTGGTGACCGACGTGCGGGGAATTACCAAGCAGTTTCCGGTAACGGCTGCCAAGTTCCGAGTTACGGCTTCGCTCATCTAGTCTGGTTTACAGACAAACTCTATAGCTCTGAGGACTTTGTAACGGGCACTGGAAGGTTTCGTCATACGACAATCTCTGACGTCAGCCTTTGCCAATGAGCCACCGTTCATTCTGCACTGCAGTATGGCTTGATCGTTCAGATCTGATTTTGCTTTCTCACAGGCTTCCGATGCCGTATCGCCGAAGGCGTAGGTTTCGTAGGAGTCAGCCTGGGCATAACTCATTGCAAGCACCAGCAAGGCGATCGTCAAGCCTAATTCTTTCATAGTCCATCCCCCCTTGAATGAATATGAATTCCCAAGCTTTGGGACTAACTGCGCGTTTTGGATTCTGCCTGTTATTAACCTATCGACACTAGTTCCGCAACCCTAAAGCAATCTGTTACTTATTGATTGTAAAGCATTAAACATACCTCTCCCCCATAATAATTAAGCGCTCTGGCGTAAACTGGCATAAACACGGTGGATAAGCTGTATATTGACCAAGGGTATGCGTTCAGCCGGCGCCATCATCCCGCACGGGGTGGGCGTGGATTTGCGACTCCTTTACAGCCGTGTGGACAGACTCCCTGAACGACAGCTAAGCAGAGGAAATGCGTAGTCGGGCAAGAGTTCGCTTCCCCGCTGACAGAGAACCGCCTGGCATGGTATCCGTTGGACTCCTTCGTGGGTGAGGTCGCCGAGTTTGGCTTTCACCGGGCAGTTACTGTGATATCCGCTAATACGCAATGTCTGATACACGTATTGCGTTTATTAATTCTCTTGCTGGCGGTGAATGCGGCTTACTGTCATCGCAAGGCCGGCGTATTCGGAAATCGCGCTTTTCACTGGTCGCGCTGCCCTGTTTTGTCCTCAGATCAGCCAATAGCCTGCCATAGCCAGCCAACTGAGGACCAGCAGCAGCCAGGGTAACCAGTGCTGTCTATATACCAGTCTCTCCTTATATTCGATCTCGTGCGCCTCAGGTGATACAAGCTGCTGATTGACCTTCTTGAGCTTCTTGTCCAATTCTCTGGCCTTGGCGCTTTGTTGCTTCTTGTATTGCTCGATACCCTTTTGAATTCCTTGTGCGACCAGCTTTGTCTGTTCTTTGGTCTGCCCGGGACGCTGTGTACCGCGGGCAATCCGCATGGCGTCGTCCGGGGTCGTTTCTGATACCTGGTGCTTTTTTGAGTACTTGGCCATTAGGTTTTCCCGAATTTGTCTGTTTGCATCAAGTCATTTATCGCCTTGGATCACTGTCATCAACCCGGTGAGTACGGACGTCAGTCCGTATGTGACGAACTGACCGTTAAAATGTACGGGCGGGACGCTTCTTTGTTGAGATCGGTGAGTCACAATCCAGTCACGCTGGAGGCTTGAATCAAGCGGAAGTCAAGAAGTCGCGTCCCTAAGCTGTTCATTATACCGCAGCCATGAAGGTCAGCCATTTGCTGTATTCGGTCGAAGTGTTGCAGCCCAAAAATCGTCATCGCACACCTTAAGGCATATAAGGATAACGTCATGTATTATAAGGACGGATCGGTACAAGGTTGACCACCATAGAAAATCTATAGCTGAGCCGAGAAAAACGGATTTTCTGATCGCGGGTTAAGGAGATACTTTGACATTCAGGAAATGAGAATTTCCGTAAAATTGATTTGAGTTTGGGCGCGTTATGGGCTCGCTGTAGCGCGATACAAATTCGTCTGTTATGGCAACCACAATGCAAATAGGTGCACCGAGGAGTAACAATGGAAGATCAAGATACAAAGCTCCAGCTGTCACTGCTGTTTCTTCGATTGACTGTCTTTCTGGTCATGTTCATGTGGACTATCGACAAATTCATTAATCCGGCGCATGCCGCCAAGGTATACGAAAAATTCTATTATATTGCCGGTCTGGAGTCCGTTGTAATATATGCGATAGGCGTAGTAGAAATTACCATATTGTTGTTGTTCCTGGTCGGGTACAGAAAGAAATATACCTATGGTGCGGTATTGGCGTTTCATGCTGTCTCAACTTTGTCGTCCTTCAAACAATATCTGGCTCCTTTTGATGGGTCGAATTTATTATTCTTTGCAGCCTGGCCCATGTTGGCAGCCTGTTTCACCTTATTCCTGTTGCGAGATCAAGATAAGAAGCTGAGTGTCGGTTAATTGTGACCACAACAACGGCAATCCGCCCGGGCGACTATTATCGATCCCGTCAAGAGTCAATGGCCAGCTAGGCTGTTCGCGCCTCTGGGGGATGCCAGGCAGTAATAAATTAACGGAGACCGCAAATGCAGCTGAAAGAAAACTGGATCGATATCAAGAGACTATTTAGGCGGGCATTTGGTTCATCATTTCACTATGCATTTGCCACAGTCAATGAAAATGGTGAGCCACATGTAACACCGATCGGGTCGTTAATTCTTTGCGATCCGGGACATGGTTTTTACTTTGAAGAGTTTACGCGGCAACTACCCCAGAATTTACGGAAAAACAGGCAGATCTGTGTGCTTGCCGTGAACAGTAGCCGCTGGTTTTGGCTTATATCGCTGTTTAGAGGCAGGTTCGCAAGTCCACCGGCAATGCGCTTGTATGGAACTGTTGGAGACGTTCGTGAAGCAACGGAGAAAGAGATAATCTTATGGCATCGCAGGGTGAGGACGGTTCGTTCCAGCAAAGGTTATTCCATAATGTGGGAAAATATGAAAATGGTGCGTGATATTACCTTCTCACGCGTGGAGCCGGTTCATCTGGGGCAAATGACCTAAGCTATCGGCGCCGATGTCTTTGGTTCTACCGGGCGGTTCTACAATCGTACTCGCCGGCACAGTCACATCGGCGTCGTTATTCCCGAGGCATTTGAACGTGCCTCAAAAAGAGTCCGGGGCCTGTCTACCGTGCCGGGGTAAATCCGCAGAATCGACGTCCTTAGTAAGGATAATAACGGCCGTATCCCCCATAATATGGCGCAGGAGGGTAGGGGTAAGCCCCAGACTGAGGGTAGTAGGAGGGCGCCGGTACAAAAGAATTGCGCGGGGTCTCGCTTACGGTGCTTTGTTGGTTTGGGGGCGGCGGGTCCTCTTTCGGCGTCAGTGGTCGGTAGAGTTCCGGACGGTATACACTAGATTCCCCGGCAAAGCGGCTGGATTGAGGTGGAGGAGCTGCAGTACGCCGCTGGTTTGCATGCGCTCGATCAGTGCTTGGTGTAACTGGAGTGACGCCAGCTGAAATGGCAGTTTCTACTTCAGGTTTATTCGCTGCCGCTGCCCCGGCGAAAGTGCCCGGCTCGTCGCTGTGCCGGTGTAACGAGCCTGGATAAACCACATTTGATTGCTCTGTTTCTGGCGGGGTCACAGCCCCACGGCCCGTTCCCGTATCAGCGACTGCACTGTCTGCAAACGACGCATCCTCACTCTGGGCATCGGCATCGGCAGCCGCCTGCGTTGCCGGCGGCCCGGAAGTGGCCTCATCTTCGCTGAAAAACGAGTAGATACCGATGATGCCGGCAAGCATAACAACGGCTGATACGCCCACTTTAATCCAGAATCCCCTGAGACCTGTTCCGCCCGGGGGTAATGGCTGGGGTCGCGGTGGCGCTGCTGCTGCCGCTGGGCGTACTGAAACCTCAACAGGTGTCTCAGGCGGGTTTGGCGCTGCAGGGCGGACGTTTGCTGCTTCACTATGCCCAGTCACTGATGCGTCCGTGTCGGATCCTGCTGGTGGTCCAGCTTGAATCACCTTGCGACTGGCTTGCGCTGACCTCTTCCTTGTCGAGCCCGTGCGACGAGCGGCTGTTTTAGCAACCTTTTTCCTGACCGTCTTCTTCACGGTTACTTTACTGGACGGCTCTACCTGCTTGGTTTCCGCTTTGCCGCTAGCAGACTCTTCATTTTGAACTGCGTTGCGACTGGTTTGCGATGCCCTCTTTTTTGTCGAGTCCACGCGACCGCCGGCTGTTTTGGCAACCTTTTTCCGGACAGTCTTCTTTCTCAGGGCTACTTTACTGGGCGGTTCAATCTGTTTGGTTTTGGCTGCGCTGCTACCAGACTCTTCATTTTGAGCTTCCTTGCGGCTTGTTTGTAAGGGTTTCTTTTTTGCCAGTCCCATATCTGCGTCAGCTGTTTTAGTCGCCTTTTTCCTAGCCGCCTTTTTCCTAGCCACCTTCTTGGCCGTCTTCTTTTTCACAGCTGCTTTGCCGGGTTGCTCTATTTGTTTGCTTTCCGCTTTGCTGCTATTGGAATCTTCGCTGGACGGCGACTCTGTTTCGTCCCTCGTCTGGTCCTCAGCCTGGTCATTCCGCTCGCTTGTTGGCATGGTAAAGCTCCTTCATTCGGAAGGACGGTGGTGCTAGTCATTCAATACACAGTACAACCGGCATCCGTCTTCGAAACCGCCGACAACAAATAGGCTGTTGTCGAGCGCACCCGGTTCAGGGTGCACCTGGGATATATTCACAACACAACCCAACACATACACTCGGCTGTCCTGGCTGCGACTTAACAGGTTTCTGTTTTGAGTATAATAACATCAGTGCCTGGTGGTGCGGCGATACGGTGCAGAGCCATCTACTGACGCTGTCACCGGAAACCAATGGCATAATCATATGTATTTATTATAGCAATACTTTTTCAGTTCCTGTGCATAGCCCATGAGGGCAGAAATGCAGCCTGCCGGCTAACGGCTCGCCGACTCGATCGCTTTTAACAGATTGCGGTATTGCGCATTCTGACCCAACAGCTGGTGCGCGGCGGTAATAAGCTCATCGACGATGTTCGGGGCAAGCGAGAAATCTGTCGGTATTGAGGTCAGGCGCTTCCTCAGGTCCGGGTCCGCAACGTCATCAAGACGCAATTCAATCAGGTAAATCCCGGGCGTTAAACACCCGGCCCTGCCACCGCAGCTGTGCTGTTCCAGTTCGTCGCGCCAGGCCCGCAGATTACTGCGCAGGAACTCTTGGGTCTCGAAATTGTAGTTTGTCAATGGTGTCGTGGTAGCCGCATCCAGGATTGCGAAGCTTGACGGCGTGTTGTCGGATTGTTCCCACTGGGAGGGCAGCAGGGCGGAAGCATCCACGGTAATCAGTACAATGTGCCGGGCGTTCTGCAGGTCGAAACGCTTCAGGGTGTTCCACAAGCCACCGTCGATGACGATATGATCCATAACGGCGCGCAGCCCGAGGTTGTCGGACAGTCCGCCGTCGACAAGATGAATATAAGGATGGGCCTGTTGCTCCAGGTAGACATTGAGGTAGCTGGCCATGCGGTAACGGCGATTGTTACTGCCCCGCTCCCGCAGACCTTGTTGCAGCCATAGCGGCGTGCTGTAGTCACAACTACCCGCACGGTTAGTCAGCGTTATCGGGGCAAACACCAGCGGCACTGCGCTGGAGGCCGCCACCGCCCTGGAGACCGGAAATCGATCGATATCCGAACAGATAAGCGCGAATAAATCCGGGGTAAAACCGAACCGGCCACCCTTGAACAGATCGGTCGCGTTAATCTGTACGAAGGGTCCGTTTGCATCAACCAGCTCCCTGACGGTGGCAGTACCGAAAAGTTGTTCCCGGAAATATTCATCCAGCACGTCACCGGATCCGAAAGTTTTCGAACTGAGCCGCGAGAGCGTTCCCGGGCTCAGCATTGCATTTGTCAGTTCAGAATTGACATCGCGTTCCAGAAAGCGGCTACGGAAATCCCGAAACAGGCGGTCACCATACAGTCCGTAATAGGCCGCAGTGATACTGCCGCCGGAGACCGAAGAGATCATGTCGACCTCCTGCAGCATTGACTGCGTACCCCCGTCCGCGGTAAGTGGTGTGCCAGCCAGGGCCTCCAGTACTCCGTAGGCCAGCGCAGCGGCACGGCTTCCACCGCCGGAAAATGTCAGTATCAGGAGGATATCGCCGTTGCCCTGGGATTCCAGGCGGGTGATGGTATGTTCGCTATCGAATCGCTCGAGTGGCGGATTATCCGGATACCGTGCCAGAATGGCACAAGCAACCATCTGTAGGAAGACTAAGCAGGAGAACAGTTGTCTGAGGGCTCTGGGGTACATGGTGGCGAAACGATCAATACCCGCGCCGCGGAGGATTACCCGGTGACCGGGCAATCTATCACAGGCTAGGGAATGTGCTGTAAGTGGTCTGGCTACACGGCCAATAGAGGCGTGCAATCGAGTACCTTCGACGCATCGTGGCGGCTGTGATGTTCCATTATTTCCTCACGCAATATCTTCTCGTTGTCAGTCTCAATATCGAAACACTCGCGTAACGGGCCAAATAATCAATAAACCTGTATCCGTTCCGGATGCTGGTTGTTCCTTCCGTCAAAACCACAGTCGCCAGAATATAGGTTTTATGTTGCAGCACAAGCCCCGTGATGTAAATTCAGCTTGCCCCCGATTCTTTCATCCAGCCAGCCATGCGGTCCGGACTGAATTGTCCGGGTCCGTCTATCGTACCCAGACCGAGCAGCTGATTAAAAGGTCGGGACAGCGGTCCTGCGTTAAACCTGATCCCGCAGAAGGGCACGCTTGCCATGGAAAACGGGTGCCAGCTGCATCTAAAAGTGAGAGCATCGCCTGGCCAGGCCGGGGTATTCCCGGAGATGGATAAAATCGGATGAAGTTGAGTGCGGCACCAGTATATGCTTGGTAATAACAATAAGCTGCGCTTACTTTCGATGTACGGATCGAAGAATACTGAAGGGTTTGACACTCCGAATCAGGGGGGCAGACAGATTTTTGTGGCAGTGAATAAAAGCTGTGCGGAAAGCTCAGTGTTCAGATAAACTGTCGTTGACAACCTTACCGAGGATCGGGACAAGCAATAATCCTGGATACCCCTTTACCTGAACCTGAGGTGTCGGCAATCTTTTCTCCCGTGAGTATTATCTATGGCAACCCTGGCATTTGATGTCTACGGTACTTTGATCAACACCTATGGAATCATAGATCTTCTGAATAGGTATGTTGGAGAAGAAAAAGCGCTGCAATTTGCGACGCTGTGGCGCGACAAACAGTTGGAATATTCCTTTCGTCGCAGCATGATGAACTGTTACGAACCTTTCTATACTTGTACGTCTAATGCGCTGGAATACTGTATTGATTCATTTGGTGTCACAATATCACGGGACCAGTATTTAAATTTGATACATCGTTATCGAAGCTTGCCGGTGTATGATGATGTAGTAACTTGTCTCAGTTCGATCAGTGAACGCAGTGAAGTACACATTTACGCCTTAAGCAATGGGCCTCAGGAAGATGTGCAAATGCTGTTTAAGGATGGTGACATCGATCAGTACTTTAAGGATATTGTCAGTGTTGATGAAATCAGAAAATACAAACCCGATCCTGCTGTTTACCAACATTTTCTGGATAGAACGGGATCAGGTGTTGAAGACAGCTGGTTGATATCCGGTAATGCTTTTGACGTGATCGGTGCCAGTACCTTTGGTATGAACAGCGTGTGGATCAAACGCACGGAACATCAGCGCCTGGATCCATGGGGTGGGCGGCCTACGTATACCATCCAGACCCTATCTGAGCTGGACGCGTTATTTTAAGGAATCTCTGATTAATTCCCTTACCGTCATGCCGGCGAATGGCGGACAAAAGCGCGCAGCGCGTTGAACGCCAACGGGCGGCCGGCAGGGTGAGCGCAGCGAATCATCCTTGAAAATTATGCTTCTGGATGCCGGAACAAGCCCGGCATGACGAATTAACCAGAGTTTCCTTAATACTATGGCTACATAAATACTCGATAGTTTGAGCTAAGAAAGTTATCGTGGGATTTTAACGACGGTGCGGCCTCGAATCTGACCTTTTAATATGGCGGACGAGGCGTCCGGCAGTTCATCAAAACTGATTTCAGTGGTTAAGGATTCCAGTAAATCCTTGTCCAGGTCAGTATCCAGTCGCTGCCAGGCAGTCAGCCGTTTTTGTAGAGGGCACATGACTGAATCAATACCATACAGTGTGATACCGCGTAGAATAAAAGGAGCCACGCTGCCGGGCAAATCCATAGAATCTGCCAGGCCACAAGCGGTGACAGCACCCCCTCTTCTGATTTGACTCAAGACATTTGCCAGAGTATTGCCGCCCGCCACATCGACTGCGCCGACCCATAATTCCTTCGCAAGTGGTTTTGCTTTATCGGCGAATGATTTTCGATCAATGATATCGCTGGCACCCAGCGATGTGAGGTAATCGCTTTCCTGTAAACGTCCCGTGACGGCGGTCACCGGGTAACCCAGTTTGTTGAGTATTGAAACAGCAATACTACCGACTCCACCCGCAGCACCGGTAACCAGGATGGGACCATCACCGGGGGCAATAGGGTGTTGTTCTAACGCCAGGATGCACAACATGGCGGTATAACCGGCGGTACCGATAGCCATCGCCTGGCGTGTGCTGATATTGTCGGGCAGATGTAGCAGCCAGTCGCTGCTGACACGGGCGAGGCCAGCGAAACCGCCGGAGTGAGATTCGCCCACACCAAAACCGTTCAGGACGACTCGATCTCCGGAACTAAAGCGATTATTGTTGGATTCGATTACGGTACCGGCTAAATCAATTCCCGGAATCAGCGGATACTGACGAATAATGGGAGCGCTGTTCGTCATGGCCAGACCGTCTTTATAATTAAGTGCGGAATATTCGACCTTGACCGTGACATCTCCAGCCATTAAGTCATCTTCAGTCAGTTCGGTTTTATTGATGGACTGACCTTCATTCGTTTTTGTTGCGAGATAAGCGGCAAAGCTGGTCATGAATGATTACTCCGATTATTAAGCCTGTTTTTCAAACAACAAACAGATCCATCATGTCGTTCACCCTGGTCCGTTCGAAGGATCCCTGCGACGCACAGACTTCAAGAACAGCTTCCGCATTCTTATGGCTGAGTCGGCCTCGCAGGTAGCGTTCAAATTTCTCTTTGAGGAGAGGAATGCCTTCCTCGCGTCGTCGGCGATGGCCTACCGGATAATCGACGGTTTCCTTTATACTGC
>JBDNAP010000522.1:0-7893 GCA_039768325.1 Thiogranum sp. | reverse complement strand
TACGGGCGCTAGGGGCAGACTATGCAACACATTACGTGCAACGCTTTGGCTTCCGACCCGCTCAGATACCTAAAAATCTGTCGCTGGCATTGGGCAGTGGTACGGCCACGCCCCTGGTAATGGCTCGCGCCTACAGTGTTTTTGCAAACGGCGGCTTCTATACGGAACCTTATTTTATCCGGGAAGTACGCGATGCACAGGAGCAGGTGGTTTTCAGGGCAAATCCGGCAATAGCCTGTCCCGAATGCGAAGCGCCAACACCGTTCGATAATGGGCCGGAGGCCACTCCTGTCGCAGACAGCGGGGAAGTCACAGTCGAGGTGACAGAGGAACAGGAACAGTCAGTGGCAGAGGCGACTGAGCCAGAGCCCGTTTATGCAGAACGTGTCGTTGATACGGCCAATGTCTACCTGATGACATCGATGATGCAGGATGTGGTGAGACGCGGAACCGGGCGGCGCGCCATGTCATTGGGACGCAAGGACCTTGCAGGTAAAACCGGTACTACTAACGATCAGCGCGATGCCTGGTTTTGCGGCTTTAACGCCAAACTGGTAACCACCGTCTGGGTCGGTTTTGATCGCGTTCAACCACTGGGTAATGGCGAAACCGGTGGCCGTGCAGCGCTGCCTATATGGGTCGATTATATGGGGCAAGCCCTTCAGGGCATGCCGGCGGCTACTTTGCCTCAGCCACCTGGACTGGTTACGGTACGTATAGATTCCAAAACCGGTCTGCGTCTTCCATCCGGGCAGGCCGGTGGTTTGTTTGAACTGTTCCGGCCTGAAAATGTGCCGGAGCGCTACAGTCAGCCGGTCGAAATTCGGGGCGCTGAGGCTGATTCCGACAGTGCGGTAGAGCCTTTATTTTAGCGCCTGTTGACAGCCCCCAGGAGCAGCTGGTACCCGATAATGGCAAAAAGCTCGGCTCGTGATCAACAAATGCGGGTGCGCATCGCCCAGGTAGCCGCGCGCCTGATGACCGAAGAGGGTATTCATGATTTTTACGCGGCCAAACGCAAGGCGGCCCAGCACCTGGGGGCTCCGGATACCCGCAATATGCCGAGGAACCTGGAAGTCGAAGCGGCGTTGCAGGAATACCAGCGTTTGTTTCGAGGCGAGGAGCAGGCCGTTCACCTGAAAGCTCTGCGTGAAAGTGCTGTCCAGGCCATGCGTTTTCTGGCCAGATTCAATCCCCGCCTGGTCGGTTCTGTTTTGAGCGGAACGGCAGGTCGTCATGCCGATATCAATCTGCACCTGTTTGCCGATACAGCGGAAGAAATCAGCCTGTTCCTGATGGAATCGAATATCCCTTTTCGTGCCGCGCACAAGCGTGTTCGCTTAACCCGCGATGACTGGCAGGAGTACCCTTCCTTTGAATTCCTTGCCGGTGATCACCCGGTAGACCTGGTGGTGTTCCCGAGCGAGGGTCGCAGAGAGGCGCCGCGCAGTCCGGTTGACGGCCGACCTATGTGCCGTGCCGGGCTGGAAGAAGTCGAAGCCCTGTTAACCGCTTCGTGACCACAGCCGTGGTGCCGTTTAGTGTTTAGGCAATTCGCTGCGGGCGACACCTGAATCAACCGCTGCCCTTGCAACAGCCGGTGGCACAAAATCCATCAATCTCGGGTCAAACGGCTTGGGGATGATGTAATCCGGACCGAATTCCAGGTGTTCTTTGCTATAAAGTTGCTGAATTTCCGGTAATACAGGTTCGTGAGCCAGGGCGCGCAGGCCTTCTACTGCAGCGATCTGCATTTCGCTGTTGATGGCACGTGCCCGTACATCGAGCGCACCGCGAAAAATAAACGGAAAGCCCAGCACGTTGTTGACCTGGTTGGGGAAGTCGCTGCGACCGGTGGCCATGATGATATCATTTCGCACCTGTTTGGCGAGTTGCGGGCTGATTTCGGGGTCCGGGTTGGACAAGGCAAATACGATGGGCTGACTGGCCATGCTGGTGAGCATGTCTGCACTGACCAGGTTGGGTCCCGAGACACCGATAAACACATCGGCGTCCCGCATGGCGTCAGCCAGCGTTATGCGATCGGTTTCGAGTGCGAATTCCTGTTTGTAGCGGTTTATGTCGGTACGCCCGACGCGGATGACACCCTGGCGGTCGAGCATGAATATGTTTTCCGGTTTTGCGCCCAGCTTGTGGAGCAAGCGCATGGAGGCGATGCCGGCGGCACCTGCACCCAGGCAGACAATGCGTGCCTCGGCGAGTGGTTTACCAGTGATTTCGAGCGCGTTGAGCAAGCCTGCGCAGACAATAATAGCCGTGCCGTGCTGGTCATCGTGAAATACCGGGATGTCGAGCCGTTCAATGAGCGCATGTTCAATTTCAAAGCAACGTGGTGCGGCAATATCCTCCAGATTGATACCGCCAAAACCGCCAGCGATGCGCGCCACCGTGTCGATAAAGTCATTCGTGTTTTCGGCATCGACTTCGATATCAAAGACATCGATGTCGGCAAAGCGCTTGAATAAAACCCCCTTGCCTTCCATGACCGGCTTGCCGGCCAGTGCGCCGACATTACCCAGTCCGAGCACCGCCGTGCCGTCGGTGATGACAGCCACCAGATTACCCTTGCTGGTGAAACGATAGGCGGCGTTGGCGTCGGTCTCGATTGCGCGAACCGGTTCGGCGACCCCAGGCGTATAGGCCAGCGAAAGTTCTGCCTGAGTGGTGCAGGGCTTGGTGGGACGGGTGGCGATTTTCCCGGGCGTTGGGAATTCGTGGTAGTCGAGTGCTTCTTTCTTCAGATCGTCAGACATAATAGTTCCGCCGCAGGCTTGGTGTAATCAGGTGGCATAATAGCAAGCTTATTGTATGGTGGTAGCCGTCTGAGTGATTGCCCTCTGGACATCAGTCTACGAATTGTAACGCCGCCGGATGCTGAACAGTCAAGCGCAGTTCACCTTTTGCAGAGTACAACCAGCCTCGTGCTTCGATTTTCCGCCCCACCCAGCTGCTATCCGGCCGTTTTTTAAACCACTTGATGTCCTGATCAGGAATGCGCAGGGCGAAACGGCCCTGCAGGTTGATCCAGCTTGCCCTGCCGCCATGATTGACGCGTATGATGCGGCCTCTGACACGCTGAAACCCCTCGTCGTGCAGGCTTAGGCTACCAGAGTCTTTCGCTGCATAATCTGCATGATCCCATATGCCCCTGGCAGATGTGCGTGCGGTTTTTTCCGCTTCAAGATAACAGTCGAGGTAGCGGACATTGGGGGGGATGGCAATGGCCCAGGCAAGTCCTTCCCGCAGCAACTCAGCGGCGAGATTCATGCCGTCGGCCAGCCACAGGTGCGCCAGATTGCGCCTGTGTCGGTCCTGTTGCTTAGCACCGTATATCAACTTTGCCCGGTTGCCTTGTTGAAACAGTAACTGCCGCAGGCGGTCGCGGGCCTTGATAGCCAGAGCCTGGGTTGCCTGGTCCTGGTGAGCGATCTCAGGTGTGTTGATGCCGATCAGGCGAATTTTTCGGCTGTCACTTAGCACCAGTGAGTCGCCATCGTGGATATAACGGACCCGTACCGGTTCGGTCGTGGCGGGGGGCGAACAGTTATCCGCGGAAGCTGGCGACAGCCAGATCAGTAAAACAAAAAAGGCGCCCACTCGGGGCGCCTTTTTCAGCCAACGGTGGTCTGCAGGCATCAGGATTTATTCATACCGTACTTGCGGCGGAAGCGGTCGACACGGCCTCCGGTGTCAAGCATTTTTTGCTTGCCTGTGTAAAACGGGTGGCACTGGGAACAGACTTCAATGGTAAGGTCCTTGCCGACCGTGGATCGGGTCTGGAAGCTGTTGCCACAGCTACAGGTTACGGCGATGTTATCGTATGCAGGATGAATATCTGCTTTCATTTTCTTGGCCTCAATAAAACACCCGGCGGCACAGCTATACTGCCGAAAGGCCGCAAATAATACGCCAAAGCAGCAAGACGGACAAGCCCTGCGCGGCTGCATCCGTCGCCCGGCGGGATCAGGGCGCGCGGTCGAAATCCAGTATTCTGGCTTTCGGCTTCGGTTCGAAGCTCCCTTTACCGAAACGTTCAAGTGCTTCGCGCAGACCGCCCGGACCTGCCAGCGAATCCCACATCATTTCGCTGAGCTTGATGCAGGCGGATAGCGGGTTGCTGGTCCGGGCGCGGACCTGGTCAATTTTCCATTGCAGGCAGCGCATGCGGTGCTGTTTATGTACCGGCATACGCTGAATCATCTGTTCAATGACTTCCGCACGTCTGGCTTCAAATGCCTCGGGATCAGATTGAGCGAGTTCCGACCAGGTGTCGAAATCAACAATGGGGGAGTGGGTATTCGCCTGTTCTGTTTGTTGTTCTGGCATGGGACCTCCTCAGACCGATACGCAGCTCAAGCTGCGACTTTCTTATTATTTGGACTAAAAGAATATCACAAGCGCTCACTGCCCCCTAACCGCGTGTATAAATACGTAACCATTTGATTAAGATTTAATAAGTATGGTCTTAAGGTGCAATTAAACCACAGTAATAATAAGGATGGCGCTGCTTTCTTATAGCTACACGGGCTAAAATCGGCGTTGTGCCAAATTTCCGGCACAAAAGAATCAAGGGCTTGCCAGGACTGATTTCTATCCTGTCGATTATTCAACACATCAATAATGGATGATTTAATCCCGTGATAAACCGGGACGACTTGCCGGTGGATACGCTGGATGCGGCAGAACGTCGGGGCACGGGCCACCGGTGCAATTCATTTGTTACCGAGGGGGGATTCAAATGGCCTCGTATTTTCTGATGTAGTCGAGGCGCAGTTTCAGATGCTGACCATCGCGCTGTTCTGCGATCAGATACTCCTCATGATTGCAGGCCTGCACGTCAAGGGGTTTCAGGACTTCGACGCGCAGTTGACCATCTGGCGGGCACCAGGAAATTCGCAAGCGCTTAGCATGCATAATCGCGAGTTCATACTCGCTGTGCAGGGCGCAGTCGATGGGAGTGTAATCAGTCATTATCACGGATTGCGGAGACTCCGAGCAGGGATCCGTCCATATCCACCTGTGTAGTAATATCGGCGGGCTGACAGCAAACCGGGCAGTCTTCCACATACTGTTGCCCGCCGGCTGAGCAATCCACGCAGATTTCAAATTGTTGGCCACAGTAAGGACAATTAATCCGGGCGGCTTCAAGCATAATCAATCTCCTACGGTAAAAACCGTTGCAGCAGATCATCTAGATACTGCCAACCCTGCACGGTGTGTTGTACATGGTCTCCGTCGAGGTTCAGCAGGCCGTCGCTTTGTGCCTGTTGCACCATTGGTAGTATGCGGTTGCGTCCCAGGCCACAGGCTGCTTCAAATTCGTTCAGGCTGAATGCCTGCTTCAGGCGCAGTCGGTTCAAGGCAAATTCAAACAGTGCTTCCGCTTCGGCCAGTTCACGTTGACCATCGACGCATTGCCTTGTGCCGGCTGCCGCCAGATAGTCATTCGGCCGCCGCTTTTTCCAGGTTCTTTGGATCACACCCTGGGCAGCTGTGGTGATTTTCCCGTGTGCACCGGCACCGATACCGATGTAGTCACCAAACTTCCAGTAATTGAGGTTATGGCGGCAGTGTTTTCCGTCCTGTGCATAGGCGGATACTTCATACTGAGTATAGCCGTGTTCAGCGAGCAGTGACTGGCCCCGGCATTGCATCTCCCATTTCTGCTCATCGTCGGGTAGCGCGGGTGGCCGGTTATAAAACAAGGTGTTGGGTTCCAGGGTCAGCTGATACCAGGACAAGTGTGTCGGCTGCAGCTTTATCACAGCCTGTAAATCCTCTATGGCCTGGGTAACACTTTGTTGTGGCAGGCCAAACATCAGGTCCAGATTAAAGTTATCGAACCCTGCCTGGTGTGCTGACCGGGCAGCATGCATAGCTTGTCGCGCATTATGGATGCGCCCCAATGAATTCAGGTGACTATCGTTAAGGCTCTGAATACCTATGGAAAGTCGGTTGACACCGGCTTGCCGGTAAGCGGCAAACTTTTCCTGTTCGGCGCTGCCGGGATTGGTTTCCAGCGTGATCTCCAGAGCAGGGTGCAGGGGCAGTCGGGCACGTATTCCGCTCAGCAACCGATCGATCGCCTTTGGTGAAAACAGGCTGGGTGTACCACCACCCATGAAAATGCTCTGTACTGTGCGGCCCCAGACGGCGGGCAGTTCATGTTCCAGGTCTCTTAACAGGGCTGCGATATACGCGGTTTCAGGAAGGTCGCCCAGGATGGTGTGGGAGTTGAAATCACAGTACGGGCATTTGCGTGTGCACCAGGGGAAATGGATATACAGGGAAAGGGGCGGTGAGGCCTCGAACTTGAACACTGGAACTCCACCTGTCGACAAAGCTGGATAATAACCGGTATTTCAACCGACGATAGCAGCAGCCGAAAAACCGTCGGAATTGTGTACGTTAAGGTATAAAAGCCTCTGTTCGGGGCCATACACGGCCCGGTAGCCGATCCCACGGGTTCCGGTTCAAGCGCTGCTTGTCAAGCTGTTAACCAGCAGTCTCAAGGCCTGGCCGCGATGACTGAGATGGTTTTTGGCCTCTGCCGGTAGCTGGGCAGAAGAACACCGCTGATCCGGAACATAGAAGACCGGGTCGTAACCGAAGCCGTTATCACCCCTGGCTTCGAACAGAATTCGCCCTTCCCAGGTGCCCTGGAAGATACGCGGGGTCGGGTCTTTGGGGTCGCGCATGTACACCATCAGACACTGGAAGCGTGCGCTGCGTTTTCCGTCAGGTCCGTCTTTCAGTGCATCCAGAAGCTTTTGAAGGTTTTCCATGTCGCTCGCGCCGGCACCGGCGTAACGCGCGGAATAAATACCGGGTGCGCCTTGCAGGGCGTCCACCTCCAGCCCGGAGTCGTCCGCAACAGCGGGTAAGCCGGTGTATTCGGCAGCGTTACGCGCTTTGAGCAGGGCGTTTTCCACAAAGGTGAGACCGGTTTCTTCGATTTCGGCAACTGAAAATTCGGACTGTGGTATGACTTCAATTTCACTGCCTTGCAGCAGCTGGTTGAATTCACGTACTTTCCCGACGTTATTGCTGGCCAGAACGACGCGTTTGTCCATTGTGTGGCTACTCCGCCAGTGCTGTTTTCTGGTGTTCGAACAATTCCCCAATGCCTTTTTTGGCCAGCGCCAGCATCTGGTTCATTTCATCTTCACTGAAAGGATGACCTTCCGCAGTACCCTGAATTTCGATGAATTTACCGCTTTGAGTCATGACAATGTTCATGTCGGTTTCTGCGTTGGAATCCTCGGCGTAATCGAGGTCTAGAATAGGCGTCCCCTGGTAGACGCCTACGGAAATGGATGCCACAGAACCGTTCAGCGGATTCTCCGCCAGCGTGCCGTCAGACAGCATTTTCTGTATGGCTTCTGCCAGGGCGACAAAGCCGCCAGTAATACTCGCCGTACGGGTGCCACCGTCGGCCTGGATTACGTCGCAATCGATAGTAATGGTGCGCTCGCCGAGCTTTTTCATATTCACCACAGCACGCAGTGAGCGCCCGATAAGTCGCTGAATCTCCATTGTTCGCCCGCCTTGTTTACCGCGTGCTGCTTCACGACCCATGCGCTGTGTGGTCGAGCGTGGCAGCATGCCGTACTCGGCTGTTACCCAGCCCTGGCCCTTACCGCGTAGGAAACCGGGTACCCGATCGTCGACGCTGGCATTGCACAGAACCTTGGTATGGCCGAATTCAACCAGTACCGAGCCTTCGGCATGTATGGTGTAATCGCGGGTCAGGGTAACCGGTCGCATCTTGTCCGGTGCACGCTTGCTCGGGCGCATGGTATTTCCTTATCTGGTGTTGAAATTTGCCGTGCATTATAGCGGAGTGTTGAACCAGCGGACGGGTTAATTAGG
>JBDNAP010000091.1:0-7159 GCA_039768325.1 Thiogranum sp. | reverse complement strand
GTTCCAGTCCTGCCCGGATGTCGTCAGTTTGTGATTTCAGGATGGCGGGAACTTCGCAGACTTCGATGAATCTGCCTGTGATGCTCTCGTCTTCGCTGTAATGTGTGACCAGCCAGACACCGGGGTAGCGGGTCTCGATGATTACACTGGGTCCCATCAGCGTGAGCCTGGCCTTGACTTCGCCTGCGCCGAGTTGTTCGAGCAGTCTGTCTTCTTCGCCGGGTGCAAGCGGGATGCTGCGTAAATCTATGACGTGCTCCTCCCGCTGTTCCAGCCAGCGTGTCAGGGCATGGCGGATTTCGTGCAGCAGCGGTATCAGGTTGCCGGTCGGCGGAGCACAGGGGGAGGAAGCCGCAAAGTCGGTGGCGGGCATCCCGTCGGCAGTCATTATTCGACCACCTCGCCACAGTGCTCCGCAGCCCACACCATCAGTGGACAGTTGGCGTGACGGACGATATCCGCGGTAACCGATTCTTCAAGCCGATATCTGCGTTCGGGCCTGGTGTGTGTTGCCATTACCACCAGATCGATACCCATGGTATCGATCTTATCCAGAATAGCCCGTATCGAATGCCGATAGGAGGTCGAGTCGACTTTGACTTTCAGGCCGGCATTGGCCAGCTTGACACTCTGTTCTTCCATCAGGGTGCGGATGCGGGTAAGTTCCGCGCCCGGCGCGTCACTGGTGGTCTCCGTGTCTTCCAGCGAATCGTGGAATAACACCACCTCGGCGTCGTGCGCCTTGGCGAATGTCTGTACGCAGGGCAGGATTGCAGCAGACTCTTCGCTTCCATCCAGCGGCACCAGCAGCCGCTGGAACAGTTTTTCGGAGCGCCGGTCCAGCGGTTCGTGTCGCTGGCTATGCAGCACGAACACCGGGCAGATGGAGTCGCGCAACACACCCTCGGTAACACTGCCTTCGCGGATTCTTTCCAGGCCGGAGCGGCCGTGGGTAGACATCACAATCAGTGATGCCGGAATCTCACTGGCCGTTGCTGTGATGGCGGTGACGGGATCGCCGTGGCGCACCACGCTGTTGACCTGCCAGCCTTTGGCGCTCAAAAGATCCGACAGTGGCTTCAGGCACGGGTGCATATCCGCTTCTTCGGAAGTGACAGTGGTGGGCTCCGGCAACACATGAAGCAGCGTTACACTGGCTTCGGGCCGGGACGAAGCGATACTGTGCGTGTAGTACAATACTTCATGGGCCGATTCGGAGCCGTCGAGCGGGATCAGTATTTTTGTCGACATGCAGTGCTCCTCCTTAGTGCTATGTCTGTGCTGGTGTAAAAGCCATGGTGCATGACACTGGCCAACTTCTCGTGACCAATCCATGGCAGGGTATAATCCGTGGGGGTAGTGCTTCAGGCATTACCCGTCGGCGGGTGTGGATATGAAAACCGGGTCGAAATGGTTTCGATCTTGCGCATGTTGCGCTGCGCCGACAGTTATCTCGTTGTATCTGTTGATGTTTGAGATCAAACAACATGAGCTGGCCTTCAAGTATCGTCCAATGTCTGCCACTTGTAAAGCAGGTCACTGACCTGCTTGGCCGCTGCAGGTAGGGCCCGGGACACGGCGTCGCTGGGCGCTTCACCCCAGCCGACTTCAGCCGGTTGAATCCCCAGCAAAGCACGATTCCGGGGCAAACGGTCCTGTAGACGTGCGATAGTCATCAAATCGACCAGTCCAACCTCATGAACACTGCGTTTCCCATGGCCCACAAAATGATCCATTTCAGCGCCGACGAGCAACTTTATCGTTCCCGGCGCTTCATTAAATTGAGCTGCGTCAAGGACTATCAGGTTTTCACAATCTTCAATGTCCGGTGCCAGCGTAAAACTCAGAGTCCCGCCGTCGAGGTAGCTGACAGCGGACAGGTCAGCGTGGTGCTCTTGCAGATAGTCGAGTAAATGGATTCCCAGACCCTCGTCTGAGAGTAAACTATTACCGATTCCTAGAATAAGCGTTTGTTGCATAAGCCCGTGACTGTACGGTTTGCGCCGAAAAGCGTAAGCTATTAGCCGGTCAAACTCAGTTTGAAGGAATACCGGGAGCCGCATGATTGTCGGGCATACTAACAGTATGTGGCAAGCCCTGGGAGAAAAATATGTGTCTTGGCATTCCGATGCAAATCCAGGAAATCAATGGGTATACGGCCCGCTGTGAAGCGAAAGGTGTGGAACGCGACGTCAGTCTGTTCATGCTCCAGGATGAAAGGCTGCAAGCCGGTGATCATGTTGTCGTGCATGTCGGATATGCCATCCAGAAATTAACACCACAGGAAGCACGCACAGCGTGGGAGCTTTACGATCAGATGCTGGCCGGGAGTGAATAATCGCTATGCACGAATTATCGATCTGTCAGGCATTGATCGATCAGGTGGAGGCATTGGCGCGCGAGCAGCGGGCCAGGCGTGTACTTTTACTGGTGGTCGGTGTCGGTCCGCTATCGGGTGTGGAAGCCCGCTTGCTCAAGCAGGCCTATCCGGTCGCTGCGGCAGGCACCCTGGCGGAAGGCGCCGAGCTGGATATCGAAGATTGCCCGGTACGTGTCCATTGCAGAACGTGTGGTGAGGACTCTGATGCGACTGCCAATCGCCTGCTTTGTGCATTTTGTGGAGACTGGCAGACCGATCTGGTCAGCGGTGACGAACTGGTTCTCACCCGTGTCGAATTCTTAAGGGAGCAAGCGTATGTGTGATACCTGTGGCTGTAACGTAACGCACGGCAATCAACACCTGATTGCACCGGGCGGCAAGCTGCACAAAACGAAACAGGGCAGTGAAGCACTCAGCGTGCTGAAAAATCTGCTGTCCGAAAACGACCGACTGGCGGCACACAACCGTGAGCATATTGACCGGCACGGTGTATTCACAGTCAACCTGATGTCGTCTCCAGGCGCCGGCAAGACGTCACTGCTGGAGGCCAGCGTGGATGCACTGAGTGACCGCTACCGAATTGCCGTTATCGAGGGTGACCTGGAAACCGAAAACGACGCGCAGCGCATCCGCTCGCGGGGTGTGGAAGCCGTGCAGATCACCACCGGCAGCGCCTGCCACCTGGATGCACACATGGTGCACGACGCCCTGCATCAACTGAAACTGGACGATATCGATATTCTTTTTATCGAGAATGTCGGCAACCTGGTGTGCCCGGCCAGTTTCGATCTCGGCCAGCACCGCAACGTGACGCTGCTGTCTGTGCCGGAAGGCGATGATAAACCCTCCAAGTATCCGGTTATGTTCCGTGCGGCCGATCTGGTGGCGTTGACCAAGGTGGATCTTCTGCCCGTTCTCGATGACTTCAGCACGCAACGAGCCTGTGACAATCTGCGCGCCCTGGCCAATGCGGCGCCGGTCCTCGAACTCAGCGTCAAACAGAAAGACACCATGGAGTCGTGGTGCGACTGGCTGGACCAGGAGGTGGAACACTATCGCCAACATTGTCAACGCGGCGAGACCCTAAGGCCGAGAATCCAGCCGGATGGTGCCCGGCTTCACGCAGCGTCGACCTGAGTGTGCCGATATGTCCCGTACTGCCAAACAATGGCTGCATGAGATTCGCGCATTAGATCTGCCGGATCGGGTTAAGATTATGAATGTTTGTGGTGGGCATGAGCGTTCCATCACCATGGCAGGTCTGCGCGGGGCCTTACCTCCCTCTATTGAGCTTATTCCCGGCCCTGGTTGTCCGGTGTGTATTTGCCCGGAAGAGGATGTCTATGAAGCGATCCAACTGGCGCTGAACGAGGATATTACACTGCTGGCATTTGGTGACATGCTGCGCGTGCCGGTGAATGTCGCAAAAAAAGATGTTCGCTCACTCGAGCAGGCCAAGGCTGCCGGTGCGGATATACGACCGATCGCTTCACCCCTGGAAGCGCAGATTATTGCCCGCCAGCAAGCGGATAAAAAGGTCGTTTTCTTCGCGGCGGGTTTCGAGACGACGACGGCACCGGTCGCTTCCATGCTCGTTGAAGGGGGGGCGGACAATCTGCTGTTGCTGCTGTCCGGGCGGCTGACCTGGCCGGCGGTCGCCATGTTACTGGATAGTGCCACACCCGGATTCGATACCCTCATTGCACCCGGACATGTCGCAACGGTGATGGGTTCGCGGGAATGGCTTTTTGTTCCCGAAAAACACGGAATTCCCTCCGCCGTAGCCGGTTTCAGCCCGGAAAGTCTACTGGCTGCAATCTACTCAACACTGCGCCAGCTGATCGAGGGGCAGGCGTTCCTGGATAACTGCTACCCGGAGCTGGTGCGCGCTGAGGGTAATCCCACAGCCAGGCGGCACCTGCAACAGGCCATGGAGGTCGTGGATGCAAACTGGCGTGGTGTCGGGGTCATACCGGAGTCCGGCTTTTCCCTGAGAGACGCGTATCAGGCGCTGGATGCGCGTCGCCAGTTTCCGGATTATGCCGATGACGCCCGTAAACGGGCCGGCCAGATGCCGCCCGGTTGCGATTGTGCACGGGTCGTGCTGGGCCGCTGTTATCCGGATGAGTGTCGTCTGTACGGTAGCGCTTGTACACCGCGGCATCCGATTGGACCCTGTATGGTTTCCGATGAAGGTGCCTGCCGCATCTGGTGGGCAGGTGGCGTGCGCGAAACAAAACACAATGGACACACACAGGGCCGTGTTGCCACGCGTGCATGAACCTGTTGGGGTCATCCAGCCGGCGCTCTGACGGCAAGCGGAAGGTGGCTCACGGGCCGGCGACCCGGTGGCTGGTGTCGGGTGTGGTACAGGGTGTCGGGTTTCGTCCTTTCGTCTACCGTCTGGCGCGTGAGCACCGCCTGAAAGGCTGGGTCAGGAACTGCGTCGGACAGGTCGAGATCGTTGCCAGTGGAACGGCCGATCAACTGCAGGCCTTTGCCCGCGGGCTTGTGCAACAGGCCCCCGCAATAGCGCATCCGGTAATCAGCCACAGTGAACCACTGGATGGCGTGACGCTGAAAGATTTCCGTATTCTCGCCAGTGAAACAGCGCGGGCGGGTGATATTCATGTGCCACCCGACTATTTTGTCTGTGAAGATTGTCTCGCTGAACTCGATGATCCCCACAACCGCCGTTATCGTTATCCTTTTATCAACTGTACCCAGTGTGGACCTCGCTACACGCTGATCGAGGCATTACCCTACGACCGGGCCAATACCTCAATGGCGCATTTTGATCTGTGCCCGGATTGCCTGCAGGAATATACCGATATATCCAACCGGCGCTTTCACGCTGAGCCGGTGGCCTGCGGGCGCTGTGGCCCGGCCTTGTTTTTCCGGCAGGCTGCGCTCGAAATTACCGACAGCGAAGCCGCGCTGGCGGCCTGCGTCAGTGCCTTGCGTGCAGGGCGGATTGTTGCGGTGAAGGGGGTGGGCGGCTACCACCTGATGTGTAATGCGACCGACCAGGCAGTGGTGCAGCGTCTACGCGAGAACAAGTCCCGGCCGCACAAGCCGCTGGCTTTGATGTTTCCGGTGGGCGGTGGCCTGGCTGAACTCACCCGTATGGTGACCCTCAGCGCAGCGGAAAAGGCGTTACTCTGCACGCCGGAACGACCGATAGTACTGGCCGCACAAAACACGGGCAACAGCCTGCCGCAGGCTATTGCACCGGGTTTGAGTGAAATCGGTGTGATGTTGCCCTACAGCCCCCTGCATCACCTGCTGCTGAATGAGTTCGACGGGCCACTCGTGGCGACCTCGGCGAATATCAGCGGCGAGCCGGTATTGACTGAAAATGCGCGGGTAGAACAAAGGCTGGGCGCTGTGGCCGATGCGTTTCTGCATCACGACCGGCCGATCGTGCGACCGGCGGATGACTCCGTGTACCGCAGCCTGCTTGGAAAACCGCGACCGATGCGCTTAGGCCGGGGTCATGCGCCCACTGAGTTCAAGTTGCCGGGTGAGTTGAAGCAGCCGGTTCTCGCGGTTGGCGGGCATACCAAAAACACCATTTGCCTTGCCTGGGGTGAGCGGGCGGTAATGTCGCCGCACCTTGGTGATATGGGCAGCGCACGCAGTCTGCAGGTATTCGAGCAGCTGATTGACGATTTGCAGCGTTTGTATGACGTCCGGGCGGAGGTCATTGTGTGTGATGCGCATCCGGCTTACGTGACGTCACGCTGGGCCCGTCGACGGGGGCTGCCGCTGGTCGAGGTGCAACATCATGCCGCACACGCCTCGGCCCTGCTTGGCGAACAGGCTGCGCAGGTGCAGGCCAGGCATCTGGTGTTTACCTGGGACGGGGTGGGCTACGGTGACGATGGAACCCTGTGGGGTGGTGAAGCCCTGTATGGCGTGCCTGGACAATGGCGGCGTGTAGCCAGTATGCGGCCGTTCCGACTGTCCGGTGGTGAAAAGGCGGGGCGTGAACCCTGGCGCAGCGCAGTGTCTCTGGCCTGGGAATGCGGTGCTGACAGTCTTGCGATGAAACTGATTGATTCCCTCGGAGCGCAACCCGGTGCGCCGTCGTCCTACGAATTGCTGTACCAGGCCTGGCAGAAAAACCTCAATACACCGACCAGCACAGCGGTAGGCCGTCTGTTCGATGCGGCCGCCGCGTTGACCGGTCGGTGTGTTACGGCCAGCTTCGAAGGTCAGGGCCCGATGTGGCTGGAAGCTGTTGCCGATGGGCCGGCGGATCCCGTCAACCTGCCTTTGCTTGAACAGAGTGACGGTTTGCTGTGTACCGACTGGCAGCCATTGGTAAAATGCCTGGGCGACGAACAGATCCCGGTAAGCAAACGAGCTGCCATTTTCCACACGACGATGGCTGAAGCGCTGGTCGATCAGGCGTTGCGGGTGCGTGAAGGGCATGCGCTGCAGACTGTCGGTTTGTGCGGTGGCGTGTTCCAGAATCGCCGCCTGACGGAAGAATGTGTCAGCAGGTTGGAACAACAGGGGTTTACAGTGCTGCTCGGCGAACGCTTGCCGGTCAATGACGCGGGCTTGAGTTTTGGACAGCTTGTAGAATACCTTTCGTGCCACAATAGTGGCATGACTCCACCCGGCATTGTTTGGCAAGACGCGCAGCGCCCCAGGGCAGAAGGTGAGGACTGGGACATTCCGAGAGGCTCCTCTGGAGGACCTTCTCTCGCCTATCGGCGATTCACCTTGTGCCCCAGGGCACCCTCTCTTGCGGGGCAATTCACCTTGTGC
>JBDNAP010000521.1:0-3100 GCA_039768325.1 Thiogranum sp. | reverse complement strand
CCGACCCGCTACGCCGCCCTCGCAATACTGTTTGGAAAAAGCTTATCATTCCGCATCGTCAGCAAAATTCTTGAAAGACTGGAAACAAGGAACCCACTTATGGAAGTACTGGAAGATATAGGCCTTTATATTGGCGTAACAGGTGTTTACGCTGTGGTTTTTATCCTCGCGCTGCTAGCGGTGCTGCTCCCGCTTTCTGCCTATTCCGCGCAGAAATGGATGTACAAAAACTACCTGGAAACAAAAAGTGTAAACGCCAAGTTAAGCGAACTACTGGAACTGGCCCGCACTGCACAGAGTCAGTACCAACTGCTGGAGGACGAATTCGACGATTCGGACACAGGAAGACGAGAGCCAACCATCGGCAAAGATCTGGACATCCCCTTGTAATCGAACCAGTTGGAGAACTTTTCTGATCTACAGCGCTTCGACAATATCCGCGATCATGGCACACAGCAGGCGTCGGCCCTTGTCGGCGCTCGCCAGTGTTGGGTCGCCGTACACACCGCTTGGCGAATAGTTCGGTGCCTGCGGATCGCTGCGGTTAAACCGGCCTTGAATTGGCCGCTCTATGCATGCCACCGCCTTGCGCATATCCACCCTGTCCGGATCAATCGCTAACATGATCGAGGTTTCCAGTTCGTCAGCGTGTCCCCCGCGAGCTTGCTGCTGTGTTTCCATCGCGGCGGCGCGGTAGTGCCGGCCATCATAGACATTGAGCAGCACGATACTCTTGAACCCCACAGCCTGTTCAATGACCTGCTGCAAAGGTTCAATGGTGCTCAGTCCGGTGTTGAGTATACGTACGCGCCGCGCTCCTGCCTGACCGATACCGCTGACAATATCCGCTACCGTGGCACTGAAGGTTGCACGGGATAAGCTGCAACTGCCGGGATAATCGACAAAGCCGGGATAGTATCCATAGCCGAGAACCGGCCAGACCACGACGTCGGCTTGCTGAACGACGCTTGCCGCCAACCATTGGGCCTGCAGGTAATCGGTATTCATCGGCAGGTGTGGACCGTGCTCCTTGCACTCCGCACCTACCGGCAGTATGGCTGTCGCCCCGCTATCCAGGCGCGCCATGACCTCAGGCCAGGCCACATCAGCGACAAAAATACCCTGTGGGCGGACTGCTATTCCCCGCCCTTGCTGTTACCGCATTTGCCGGCGCCACAGCGGCCCTTTCTCTGCCGCATCATCTCCCTGTGCGCGTATCTTTCATCGGCATCCAGAACACCATCGCCGTTACTGTCCGTACTGGAGAACACCGCATCATGTCCCTGCCTGAACTCTTCCTTGGTCACTTTACGTCACCGTCCAGATCCATACGGTCCATGCCGCAACGGCCCTGGGCCAGCATGACAACTGCGCTGGCGGGTGTCATAGTCATGAAGGGGTTTTCACCGTTGTCAGCGACTGCCAGGTGGGCGGAGAGTGCCGCGATAACAGCAGCTGATGCAATTACTATCACTCTGGGAATG
The DNA here is from genome assembly GCA_039768325.1 of Thiogranum sp. GTDB lineage: Bacteria > Pseudomonadota > Gammaproteobacteria > DSM-19610 > DSM-19610 > Thiogranum. Next base: position 1,616 of record JBDNAP010000521.1, on the reverse strand, counting down.
CGTGTATCGGACATAAGTCAATCTCGTATTCAGTGGTTTTCAAGATAATGGCATTCTGGCGCGCCTGTTACGAAAATTCCAGCCCCGCTTGCCAGTTGTTCGCAAATTCCCTACTTTACGCCACTATGCGCAAACGAAGAAAAAAAGAGTCCTTTTTAAAGCGGCTCTTGCGTCGCCTGGGTTTGCTGCTTCTGCTGCTTGTTCTGCTCAGCTGCTTACCCGTACTGCTACTGCGCTGGTTCGCTCCCCCTGTCACGGCGTTCATGTTGCAAAAGGATCATTCCGGCAGCCGGAATGCCCCCTACCATTACCATTGGATGGATTGGCGGGAATTGGGTTCAAAGGCTCCGCTGGCGGTTATGGCGGCAGAGGATCAGAAATTTCCCGATCACTGGGGTTTCGACGTTGAGTCCATCCACAAGGCAGTCATGCAACGACGCAATAACAAGGTCTTGAGAGGCGCTTCAACAATCACTCAACAAGTAGCCAAGAATCTGTTTCTATGGCCCGGCCGAAGCTTTATCCGCAAGGCAATCGAAGCTTATTACGCAATGGTCATCGAATTAAGCTGGCCTAAACAGCGGATTCTGGAAGTGTATCTCAATATCGCAGAATTCGGTCCGGGTATTTACGGTGTACCCGCTGCAAGTCGGCTCTACTTCAAGAAAACCCCGCGGCAACTGAGCGAAGCCGACGCTGCCTTGCTGGCCGCTGTTCTGCCTAACCCAAAACAGTTCCAGGTGGACAATCCAACCGCTTATGTACTGAAACGCCAGCGCTGGATCATGCAGCACGCCGCGCGGCTCAGGCAATACGGCTGGCTGGCCCGTGTTGCGGAAAACTGAAACGGCGCAGGACCACCGTTATCACACTCCTGCTGTAAGCGCCTGGCAAAAAAAACAGGTCTGACGAAGGCATGAATGAGGTAAGCGTATACTCCACATGGCCCGCTGCACGCCTTTTCCATTGCACTGCTAAAAAACAAGGAGTACAACCATGTTACAAATGATCTATTTACAACCGGTGATTTCACTGGCTGCGGGGATATTGATTCTCCTTATGCCCCGTCTGCTAAGTTATATTGTCGCCATCTACCTCATTGCGGTAGGTGCTCTGGGACTTCTTGACAAGCTGTCGATCTAGTGAACACCGCCATTGTTAGTCACACAGTCCAAGCCACCCGCCGAGGTCATTGCACCAACAGCAGGCGCTTTAGGTAAGGCGTGATCCGCGGGAAATGGCATATACACTATCCAGGCATTGCAACGTGACAATGATCTCGTGCAGTCGCGCCCTGTGGGCAAGTCGGGAGGCGGTCATCCGCTGCGTTGCGCCTTCCGCAGTGGCCACCTGGCTCAATGAATGAGGCAATATCGGGGGGCGGGCTACATTCATGTACCCGCCCCCCTGAATGGAGAGAGAGAAATGCTGAAATCCATAAGCAAAACCCTTTTGACGGGCTTTATCACCATCCTGCCGATAGTACTCACGCTTTACCTGTTTTACTGGCTGGCGGTATCGGCAGAGTCCCTGCTGGGCAAGATGATCCAGTTGATGTTGCCGGACCATCATTACTGGCCCGGCATGGGTGTGATTGCCGGTCTGGCAGTGGTATT
>JBDNAP010000520.1:0-2610 GCA_039768325.1 Thiogranum sp. | reverse complement strand
GCAGGGCGGCCCGGGAAATAATTGGCTGTCGAAGATCGAGTGCATTTTGGGGACTTGGACGTCCCAAAATGCATCACGAGATCAAAGACACGCTTGAGGACGGCGGGAATCTCCCGCCCGCTGAGAGCGTGCGCGCAGTCGCGCGGCGAAAGCGGACGTGTGGGGGCCGGCTCAGCCCCGATGGTTGCAGCCTATGATGGTGATGAGCGGTTAGCGAGCGTCAGAGACTGATCAGTCCTTGTTCGACCGCGGCCCGTACCGCCTGCGTGCGGTTCTGGACCCGCAGTTTGGTAAACAGGGCATTGACGTGGTATTTGACCGTACGCTCGGTGATGAAGAGTTCTCCCGCGATATCCTTGTTGCGCTTACCGAACGCCAACGCGTTCAACACGGTGGCTTCCCGATCGGTGAGCTCGCGACTGTGCGGTGAACGCCGTTCCGTAGCACGCCCCACCCGCCCCATCACCTGCGAAACGATGGCCGGGTCCAGGTAGGAGCCGCCGTCACCGACGGTGCGGATCGCGTCAATCAGGCGCTGCGGTGTCGAACCCTTGATAACATAACCACTGGCGCCGGCGCGTAACGTCTCCAGCACTTGCGCCTCGCCCGCATGCCCGGTATACACGAGGACCTGTGTGGAAATACCCTTGGCCTGCAACTTCTGCATCACGTCACAGGCGTTGCCATCCTCGAGCATCAGGTCCACCAGTACAACATCGGGCCGCAGCTTGCGCAGCATATCCCAGGCCTCGGCGCAGCTGGACGCCTCGCCGACGACCTTCAACCCCGGCTCCGCGGCGAGCACCATGGACACACCCATCCGCACCACCGGGTGGTCATCGACCACCAGGACGGATAGCGTCGCCTTCCCTTCATTCGTCGACAGGGTCGACTCCAAATCATTTTCTGGTACAGACATCAGCAACATCCTCTTAACTTCTTCGGCCATCGGCACGGCCTTCTTGTTTGTGGTGAACGGCGTTTTCCAGTGCCTCCGGCATAAGAGCTGTCGCCACACAGCGACAGTTTGTGCGAAGTAATACAATAAACGTACCAAATGCGTCAAACTGCCGCAGTCAATCACTTTTTATTTTCGTGGACAATGGCTTATCCAGCTGGCATCGATATCGAACCAAACCCGCTGCAGCGGTGACAGGTCTGTCATCCAGACAATAGTGGCAGTTACAGTCTGCCAGCCTTGTCGTAAGTGGCAGACGCCACCCGTCTGTTGACATGAGTGGATCTACGCATGTCGTTCAATTATTGGGATATTTTTCCCTTTTCTAGTGGCGCCGTGCCCTCATCAGACGCTCATTGCCCCGTCCTTCAGGGCCACCAATTCGCTACGGGCCTGCTCGAACGCCTCCGACAATTGTACCAGTGCCGCAGCGCGGTCGCCGCTGCGCCCGGTATCCTCGAGGCGGCTGGACAAATCGGCCATCCGGGTTATCCCCAGTTGCAGGCAGGACCCTTTCAGGGCGTGCGCCAGTTTCGCCAGTTCATGCTTGTCGCCCTTTTCCAGGGCCTCGTGCATCGCATCCAGGCTGTCGGCGGTGTTGTCCAGAAACAGGTCCACCAGCCTGGTCATCAGTTCCGGCCCGGCCGCCTGCATCTGGCGGAAAGCGGCGCCGGCATCACCGTCCGCTATCGCGCTGCCTGCGCTTTTTCCCTCCCGGAGATCCGCCCCCGGAAACCATCGCTTCAGGGTTTGTCTCAGTATAGCCTCACTGATCGGCTTGGACAGGAAATCGTCCATGCCCGCTGCGAGACACCGCTGCCGCTCGCCCTGCACGACCATCGCCGTCATGGCGATAATGACGACGTGCCGGTCGTCAGGCTCGCGCTGACGGATGGCGGCGGTCGCTGCGTAACCGTCCATGCCCGGCATGAGACAATCCATGAAGACGACATCCTGGGCCCGCACGTCCAGGAGGTCCAGGGCCTCCTCGGCGGAGCTGGTCAGGGACACCTCGCAGCCCAACGGTCGCAGCATGAGTTGCATCAGTTCCTGGTTCACAGGCTGATCTTCCACCACCAGGACCCTGAGCGGCCGGGCCCTGACATCCGCTGCAGCGCTGGAAATCAGCTCCCCCTCATCCATCGCTTGCGGCCCGTGCATCAACGTCTGCAGAGTGTCAGGCAGCTGCGATTGCCTGATCGGCTTGGCGCACTGCAGCTCGAAGCCGACGCGCTGTTGCGTCTTGCCGGTGATGGGCGCGTCCACCGAAGTCAGCAAGACCAGGTGTGTCGCGGCCAGTGCCTGGTCTGACTTGATGGCATAGGCCAGGCTCAGGCCGTCGACGCCCGGCATATCCACATCGACAAGGGCGAATGCGCAGGGATCGCCATCGGCAACGGCCCGGCGCAACACCTCGAGGGCCTCCGTGGCAGCGCCCACGGCATCCACCCTCACACCCAGCGTCTCGAGCTGTGACTGCAGAATACTGCGCGCCAGCGGGTGGTCATCCACCACCAGGCCGCGCCGACCGGCAAGTGGGTGACGGGTGGCTGTCTCTCCATCGGCCACCGCGCCGATGGCAAATTCCACCTCGCACCAGAACAGCGAACCTTCCCCCGGCACGGATTCCACGCCAATCGTTCCCTGCATGG
>JBDNAP010000519.1:0-7029 GCA_039768325.1 Thiogranum sp. | reverse complement strand
AAGGCAACACAGCTATTGTACGCGGTGTCAGGAAACTGCACGGCGCACCGGTCATGGCGACCGATCTGCGCGCCTCCGCGTGCCTGGTGATCGCCGGACTGGCGGCCGAAGGCGAGACTCTGATCGACCGTATCTACCACCTCGACCGGGGTTACGAATGTATCGAGGAAAAACTGGCACAGCTCGGCGCCAGAATCCAGAGGGTTCCAGGCCGGAACTCAGGCAAACAGAGCGGTGAAAATAATCCTGCCCGGGCGACGGCTTGATTCAGTTCCCGCCAGACGCGCAACAATAAAGTCGCGTCGATGGCGGCAATTTATAATAGCTTGCGCGAGATTCGTGATCCCCGCTTTTGCCCTGCGCACAGATCATTAAATAGATCGCAACCGGCTCATTTCTTCCCTATCAGCTCGACAGGATAACCATCCGGATCCTCGATAAAAGAGATGATAGTCGTACCCGCATTCATGGGGCCGGCATCGCGGAGAACCTTGCCCCCACGCTTGCTGATCTCTTCCGTCGCTTTGTAGACGTCGTCGACTTCCAGGGCAATGTGGCCGTAACCGGTCCCCAGATCATAGCAATCGGTATCCCAATTGTAGGTCAGTTCGATCACCGTGTTCTCGGATTCGTCACCATACCCGATAAACGCCAGGGTGAATTTTCCATCCGGGTAATCCTTCTGCCTCAGCAGTTTCATACCCAGCACTTCGGTGTAAAAGCTGATGGAGCGGTCGAGGTCACCGACCCGCAGCATGGTGTGCAGAATTCGCATATTTATCCCTCCTCAGTGACTAAGAGGTACGTAGCTTAGCCGACATAAGCTGCGCACTCACTGGTGACTTTTCCTGCCCGCGGCAATACGCAGACGCAGTGCATTCAATTTGATAAAGCCTTCCGCATCCTTCTGATTATAGGCGCCTTCATCCTCCTCAAACGTCGCGATCCGCTCGTCGAACAGCGAATCACTGTCAGACATGCGGCCTGCAATAATGACGTTACCCTTGTACAGTTTAACCCTCACCTTGCCATTCACCGTCTGTTGGGAAGCATCGATCATCTGTTGGAGTAATTCGCGTTCCGGGCTCCACCAGTAGCCGTTATAGACCAGCTCAGCGTAACGCGGCATCAACTCATCTTTGAGATGCGCCACTTCCCGATCCATGGTCAAGGACTCCATGGCACGGTGCGCCTTGAGCATAATAGTGCCAGCCGGCGTTTCGTAACAGCCACGTGATTTCATACCGACATAACGGTTTTCGACGATATCATCACGGCCGATACCATTGTCACCGCCCAGCTTGTTGAGTATTTCCATGACCTGCCCTGGCGTTACAGTCTTGCCGTCGATAGACACGATATCGCCTTTCTCATAAGCGAGCTCAATATAGGCAGGCGTATCCGGTGCCTGTTCCGGCGCTACAGTCCAGCGCCACATAGTCTCGTCGGGCTCTGCCCACGGATCCTCCAGGATGCCACCTTCATACGAGATATGCAGTGAATTGGCATCCATGGAGTAAGGCGACTTCTTGCCTTTGTTGAAATCGACAGGAATACCGTGTTTCTCGGCATAAGCCATCAAGGTCTCACGCGAGCTGATATCCCACTCACGCCAGGGTGCAATGATTCTTACATTCGGTTTTAACGCGTAGGCGCCGAGTTCGAAACGAACCTGGTCATTACCCTTGCCCGTAGCACCGTGTGAAATGGCATCGGCACCGGTTTCGTTGGCGATTTCCACCAGGCGTTTTGCGATCAATGGACGCGCAATGGAAGTGCCCAGCAGATACTCGCCTTCATATATGGCATTGGCCCTGAACATGGGAAAGACGTAGTCGCGGGCGAATTCCTCGCGCAGATCTTCAATGTAGATTTCCTTGACGCCCATTGCCTCGGCCTTGGCACGGGCCGGTTCCACTTCCTCGCCCTGACCGATATCGGCAGTATAGGTGACGATTTCGCAGCCATAGGTGTCTTCCAGCCACTTCAGGATAATGGATGTATCCAGACCGCCTGAATAGGCGAGGACGACTTTGTTTACTTTACTCATGGTGTTGGTACCTTCATGGAAATCAATTTGCCGGAAAAATCCTATCAGCAGAGCGAATTAGAATCCGACTGCTACCCTTCCATCCCTGTCTCTCTCGTCCTTCCGGCGGTGCAAGAATTAGTGCATCACCTACCTCATCGCCTGAGGAGGCGGTGAGCGTCCAAACTCCATCCGTTAGGCGCAGCCGCCGAGCATAGCAGGCGTTTTGCGATAAAGCGAGCGTCTGTCTGAGCCGGTCGCGTTTTTTGCGACCGGCGAGTTCAGCGAGCGCGCAAAACGTCGAGAAGCGCAGGGCACCCGCGCAGCGGGCAAGCCGTTGGATGGAGTTTGGGCACTCACCGCCTCTACTGCCAGTGGAAGTTACTTCGCCTTCACCTTGGCACTACGCCGCAAACGTGAAGACAAGCGTCGCGCCAGCTCGCCAAACAGTTCGGTCTGCGTCGGATGCGGATGGATCGCCTGCCCCACCTGTTCCAGGGTCATATTGCCCGACACCATCATGACCGCTTCACCGATCAGAGTATCGGCGTGATCCGCCAGCAGGTGCACGCCGATGATGCGCTGCGTCTTCTTGTCGGCGACGATCTTGATCATGCCGTGCTGTTCGTTGTTGATCATGGCCTTGGCATCGATATTCATCGGCACCTTGACCTCGGCGGCATCGACACCGGCAGCCCTGGCCTGCTGCAGTGACAAGCCGACAAAAGCGGCTTCCGGACGGGTAAAGATAACACCGCAATCCTTGTCCTGATCGTATTTCATATCCTCGCCGAGGATGGTGGCCGCCGCGACGCGACCTTGTTGTGCTGCCGTGTGCGCCAGCATCAAACCACCGATGACATCACCGATGGCGAAAATATGCGCAACGTTGGTACGGCAGCGAGCGTCAGCTTTTATGACGCTGTTTTCACTCACCACGCCCGCCTTGTCGAGATCCAGACCATCCAGAACCGGCCGTTTGCCGGTACCCATAATGACATGCTCAACCTTGATGGTATGCGCCTTGCCGTCGGCGTCCTTATACTTGACGCTGACTGCACCGGCCTCGCCGGAGATCCTTTCTATCTGCACCGACGTGTGAACGGTGAGACGCGGATCATCGTTCAGCACCGCGGTGAGCTGTTTGGCGATTTCGGGTTCGACTTCGGCCAGGATACGATCCTGCGCCTCCAGCAGGGTAACCTGTGCGCCGAAGTCCTGGAAGATTTGCGCCATTTCCAGGCCGATCGCACCACCGCCGATAACCACCAGCTTGTGCGGTTGCTTGTCCAGCGCCCAGACCGTGTCTGACGTCAGCACACCGCCGCCCTCGACCAGACCTTCCTTGGCACCGGGAATCGGCGGCACAAATGGTGGTGCGCCGGTAGCTATGACCGCGCACCCGAAACTGACGTTTTCGCCCTGCGGCTGATCGGCAAGCTGTGCCCGGGTGTGCGGGTCATCGTTGTTGCCGGAAGTATCGATAAACAGCGTATGTCCATCCACAAAACGACCGAAGCCCTGGATATACTTGATCTTGACACCCTTATCGGTCTTGAGCGCCATACCACCTCGAGTTTCCAACACCTTGCGGCGGGTCGCTTCGAGCTTGTCCCAATCCAGTCTGGAGTTGCCGCAGCTGATGCCCAGATGCTCATCTTCAAGCCGGTCACGAATGCGATCGGCGGCAGCCCGCCAGGCCTTGGACGGAATGCAGCCGCGCCACAGGCATTCCCCTCCCGGCAACGGCGCATCATTCACCAGAGCCACTTTCATTCCATGACCGGCCAGATCGCGCGCGCAGTCTTCACCACCCGGACCGCCGCCTACCACAACCACGTCGTAGTCCCAGTCACCTTCCGGTACCGCCGGACCGCTTGGCCCCATCCACAGCTGCGGCTCCTCGATGAGCGTTTTAAGGCTCTTCAGATACGTGGCCACATCAGCACCATTGACCACACGGTGATCCGCGGTAATGGTGAACGGGCTGCCCTGCTCGGTGTCGGCGGAGATGGCCAGAATCGCAGCGATACCCGGTGTCGCAATGGCATCAAAGTGGCTGACGCCGAACATACCCATATTGGAAATCTGGAACGTGGAACCGCTGTACTCATCGGGTTTCAGGCGGCGTTTGCGCGCGCGTTCCACCAGGTCTTTCCAGTCCCTGTTCAATTCCTCCAGCTCACGGCTTTCACAAGCACGCAGCACCGGCACCACCAGCCCGCCACCGTCGGCAGCGACTGCCATACCAATATCGACGGCACTGCGTTCCACCAGCTTGTCCTGCGGCTGGTAACACCAGTTCATATTGGGGAATTCACGCATCGCCAGTGCACAGGCCTTGGCGATGGTCACGGTGACTGAAACGCCCTGCGCCTTGGATGCTCTGATCAGCCCGCCCAGCTTGATGCTGGTCGTGACGTGGAAAGTCGGCATGCTCAACGAGCCGGTCATGGCATCGCTGATGGCTTTTTCAAGTTTGCCCATGGGGCGGCCATCACCCGGCACATCGACCTGCGGGAACCCCGCAGCAGCGGCAAGCCCGCTGGCTGGCTGAGCTCTCTGTACATCGGCCGCAACAATCACGCCACCCGGACCGGTAGCGCTGATCGTATTCAGATCAATTCCGCGTTGCGTGGCAATACCACGCGCATAAGGCGTTGCACCCCGACCCTGCGGCCGTGGTGCCGGTGTTACACCGGATACCGAAACCGATGGCGCTGAAGCAGTGGGCACGGCAGACATCTCGGTCGCCACCGCAGCAGTTGAGGTTTCGGCGGACTTCGTACTGGGCGCCGCTTCTTCGTCGATCACCTGGTCCTTGCTGTCGACCAGGTAGGCCATCGCGCCCCCCACCGGCACGGTAGCGTCAACGGCTGCCACTGGACCAGACAGATAACCCTCGTGAAACACCTCGACATCCATAATGGCCTTGTCGGTTTCCACCGTGGCCACCACCGTGCCGCGTTTTATTCTGGCGCCAACAGGCTTCTCCCAGCTCACCACCACACCTTCGGTCATGGTGTCGGAAAGCTGGGGCATGGTAATGGTATAACTGGCAGCCTCGGGGGCCGCAACGGTTCCAGGCGCGGTCGCCTGTCGGCGCGCTGCAGCAACACCTGGCTGCTGGGACTCCGCAAGCTTGCCGGCCTGCGGTGCTGCATCCCCGAATCTGATATCGTCTGCACTGCTTACCAGCAGCGCCAGTGCTTCACCAACTGGCACGGTGCTGTCGATTGCCGCGAGCGGACCGGACAGGTAGCCGTCACGGAATACTTCAACGTCCATGATGGCCTTGTCGGTTTCCACGGTCGCGACAATATCACCGCGTTCGATCTTGTCGCCGACGGCTTTTTCCCAGCTCACCACCACACCTTCGGTCATGGTGTCGGAAAGCTGGGGCATTTTGATTACGTAGGGTTCAGCCATGCATCGTTCCAGACCTGATAGAGTACTTTCCAGCCGCAAAAGACACTAAGGCAGGCATATCATGAAAGCCTCGTGTGCCTCAAGGTAAACTTCATAGCAAGAGAGGGTCCTCCAGAGGAGCCTCTCGGAATGTCCCATTCCTCACCTTCTGCCCTGGGGCATGTGGTTAACACTATTTACCGAACATCTTGCGGACAGCCATTACAACATCGTCGGCATTTGGAATAGCCGCCTTCTCCAGCGCGTGGTTATAGGGAATAGGCACATGAACCGCCGAAACCCGTTGCGGTGCCGCATCCAGTTCAAAGAAACATTCTTCATTGATAATCGCCATCACTTCCGCAGCCACGCCCACAACCGGCTCAGCTTCTTCGACGATTACGGCACGGTGTGTCTTGCGTACCGAAGCGGCAATACCGGCACGGTCCAGCGGAGCCAGGGCATAAAGGTCGACGACTTCCGCCTCGATCCCAAACTGCTTTGACAGAATTTCAGCAGCCTGCAGACACCAGTGTACGGAAATATTGTAGGCAAACAGGGTGAGGTCACGACCTTGGCGTGCTATTTCAGAACCTTCCAGGGCATGGAAAAACTCTTCGTCCGCCACCTCTCCCTTCATGTTATACATCAGCTCGTGTTCGTTGATAAACACGGGATCATTACAACGCACCGCCGATTTAAGCAGGCCATAGGCCTGTTTCGGGCTGGAAGGTGTCACCACCCGTAAGCCGGCTATACCCATAAAGATCTTTTCCATGCGTGCAGAGTGCTGGGCACCCAGCTGGTGTGCCGTGCCGCCCGGCGAACGCACAACAACCGGTGCGGTCAGCTGACCACCGGACATATAACGCACTTTAGCCGCCGAATTAAACAGCTGGTCCATCGCCAGCCAGGCGAAATTCACCGACATGATTTCGATGATGGGACGCACGCCCAGGAAAGATGCACCGATACCGAGCCCCGTATATCCGTTTTCTGAAATCGGTGTGTCAATGACCCGTTCCGGACCGTATTTGTCATACAGGCCCTGCGTGGCCTTGTAGGTACCGCCGGCCACAGCGATGTCTTCACCCATGCAGATGACCATTGGATCATTGGCCATTTCTTCGTCGTGGGCGCGACGGATCGCTTCCCAGTACATTATTTCCGTCATCAGCGGCCACCCCCATACACCCACGGGTCATTCTCGGCGAGGGTGTATTTTTCCAGTTCGTCAACGCGAGGTTCGGGTGATGACTCTGCGAATGCGATGATGTCGTCTTCGATCTCGTCCAGAATTTCGTTATCCATGGCCTTGTAGTCAGCCTTGCTTATATGGCCCGCTTCAATCAGCCGGTCACGTAACATGATAATGGGGTCGCGGTTTGACCACATGCGTTCTTCACCCTTGGAACGATAGGCGTTGGAATCGGACATGGAGTGCCCCCGGTAGCGGTAGGTCATCAGTTCGAGGAAGTAGGGACCTTTGCCGGAACGAACGTGGTTAATCGCTTTTTTGGCAGCCTTGAATACCTTTTCGATATCCTGACCGTCTTCCTGCGCCGAAGGAATGTTATAACCGGAAACGCGTT
>JBDNAP010000090.1:0-8849 GCA_039768325.1 Thiogranum sp. | reverse complement strand
CCCTGCGCCTTGTAGCGAAACACCACAGGAGCGCTGAACCCGGCATTATCATGTTGAAGGAGTACTAGGGCCCGTAGTGCATCTGCCGTCTGGGCGGTGTGTGCCATAAATCCGCGTTTCTGTCATGTTACGAAATTATCTGTTCATCGCCAGTTTGCTGGGAATCGGCATCCTGATTGGCTATTTTCTCCCGACGGAGCGCGGCCAGCAGCAAACGAGTTCCGCTAGCGCCGGGGATCCGGCCTCACCGGCGTCCAGTCGCTCTCAGGCTATCAATGCGGAACCGCTCGCTGCCCAGCAACGCGAGCTGCGGCAGGCGAGGCAGGCGCGCGAACAGCTGGAGATAAAGCTGGAGGCACTGCAGATTCGGGTGGAGGAACTCGAGCACGCCCGCGCTACTGAAGCAGTTATCACCACGACACCTGCCAGGCGAACTCCGCAAACGGAAACCGCGCCGCCTGTCCGCTCGAGTATTAAGTCACTCATTGATGCCGGTATCAGCGAAGAACAGGCGACCTGGATACAGCAGCGCCTGGACGAGATCGAGTTGCAGCAGCTCTATCTGCGCGACAGGGCCACCCGGGAAGGCTGGCTCAATAAACCACGTTATACCAAGGAACGCCGGCAATACCAGAATGCCGTGGCGGAGTTGCGTGGCGAGGTCGGCGATGATGCCTACGACCGGATGTTGTATAGCCTGGGGCGTGCCAATCGGGTGGTTATTCAGGATATCCTGCAGAGTTCGCCAGCCGCGGAGTATGGCCTGCAGGGCAGTGATGAGATAATTGAATACGACGGACAGCGCGTTTTCAGCAGCAAAGAACTCAGCTCACTGGTCACGCAGGGTGACGCCGGTGTGATGACATTGCTGCGGGTTAAACGTGGCGGTGCAATCCATGATATCTATCTGCCCCGTGGCCCACTTGGTATACGCATGTCTACCGCACGGGTAGCGCCCTGAAAGGGGGGGCTACCCGTCTGGCAGTGCTTTGAGTGCCTTCCCGGCACCCTTGTGGCCGGATTTTGCTGCTTTGCGGAACCATTTTCTCGCCTCTTCGGGATCCTGCCTGGTACCGAGTCCCTTCAGGTACATGTTGCCCAGATTGTACTGGGCCTGCGGGTGACCGCGCTGCGCGGCCTTTTGAAACAAGGTCAGTGCTTCGCCGTAGTCCTGGCTGACACCCTGGCCTTTTCGGTACATCAGGCCGAGGTTGTTCTGGGCGTCGGGGTGACCGTGACCGGCCGCCTTTCGGTACCAGTTTGCCGCTTCGCCATAATCCTGTTTGACGCCTTTGCCCTTGGCATAACGTAACGCCATGCTGTACTCGGCAGGCGGATACCCCTTGTCCGCCGCCTTGCGGTGCCATTGCACCGACAGGGTGTAATTCTGCTCGACACCCTTACCCGTGAAATAGCTGAGGCCAAGGCTCTGTTGGGCGACGGTGTCACCTTTCTCTGCGGCCGTTCGAAACCACTGTGTGGATCTTGCGTAGTCCTTATCGATACCCCTACCTGACCGGTAGAGGGTGCCGAGATGCACCATGGCCTGGGTGTCACCCGCATCAGCGGCCCGCAGCAGCCAGTTCAGGCCTTCACTGGTGTCTTTTTCCACGCCCATGCCGCTGGCGTACATCATGGCGATATTGATCTGCGCCTTGGTGTCTCCCTGATCGGCGGCTTTACGGTACCACACCAGTGCCTCGCCGAAGTCCTGGCCGACGCCCTGGCCGTAGCGGTAGAGGTTGCCCAGGTTGGTCTGTGCCTTGGCGTGTCCCTGGCGGGCCGCCTTGCGGTACCACTCTGCGGCTTTAGCCGGGTCCTGCTCGACACCCTCACCCGCTTCGTACCTCTGCGCCAGGCTGAACTGACTCGCACTATCTCCCAGTCCGGCACTTTTCCTGATCTCTTCGACGGAAGCGGCCTGCAGAGTCGAAATACCGGCAGTGACACACAGCAGGAACACAATCGGGGTGAGGGGCTTCGCCATGAAAAATCCTTGAAATCCGACAGAATTGAGCGTTATATCATAGCTGGACGGGACACAGTACACTAGCTGGCAAAGTCCTACAGCCTCCTGGACAGGTGGGGCCGGACCTTATTCCTGACGATGGGGCCGTCGGGAGCGATCAAAAGAATGCCGGCATAACGGACACACGGCTGAAACGCTTATGACACCGGAACGCGAAATCAATGCGCTTCTTCATGCCTTGCAAAAACTCTATGCCAGGATTACTTCGCTGGTTCTGCACAAGCGTATGGATTCATACCGGGAAGAGGCCGACAGTGTAGCTGACCACGACCTTGCCTCGCTGCTCTCGGATCATATCGACAGACTTGCCGCTCCAAGACCGGAGAATAGTGGTGAGCAACAGCACCGGGTTTCCGAGCAGAAAGTTCAAACAGTGACACAAAATTCGACGCCGGGCCGGCCTCATGCCGATCACCAGGTCTCGATAGTCGGCAGGACTTTCAGCGGGCTTGGCAGGTATCTTAAATCCAGCCGAACGGAAACCGTACTGGATCCCGAACTGAGCAAAAAACTCAAAATGAGTGCCTGGCACCATATTCATACCGCTCTCAGGCTTGCCCGGCAGGGTGAAGCAGAAACGGCGAAGCTCCATTTGGATATTGCCAGCCAGGCGCTGAAGGAGGCTGCCCACTATATGTCCAGAGAGGAACATATTGCGCTGATTGTGGAGGTAGAGGAAAAGCTCGGTGAGATTAGCGGCCAGGGTATGGGGTCAGAGATATGAATTTTTAACGCTTAAAATTGTTTGCCGAGTACGACACCGAACTGTTTCCCGTTCCCTGACTCAATGCGGACCTGGACTGCATTATTGAACAGATTGCTCAGGAATGCGCCGCTGAAAGCACCGGCAACGTCTGCGGCCAGATCACGACCGCTGAACTCATTTCCGTCCTGCTGGCTGTCAATGATTTCCTTGGCCAGCCCGGGCATGCTGCCCAGCAGAGTTGCAAGAGCGACCCTTTCGACAGGTTCGGCCTCCGTTCCATAGTGCAAAACAGTCTCCGCGCCGGCTCCGAAAAGCGCAGACAGGCCAAAATGGGCGGTCTTGTCATCGACAGCAAAACTGTTCGCGCAGGCGAATCCCGCCAGCATCGTCACGACGCGAATAAAAATTTTTCCACCCATCCTAACCCCGAATGTGCCCGCTGCATTGTCTCGTATGGATAAGGCGTCATGGTGCTCTGCGCCTCAATTGAACGCACAGTCTGACCATATTATAAACAGGTACGATTGCCTGAGTCCGGCAGACTCCTGGAACTGCTGATCTGGATCAACTCAACGGACATGATTCGGGTGTTATGATTGGCTCGTAAAAGCGTGACGAAGATCAGGTACCTGGATTTAATGCGTAACATAGGGAGGAGCATTCTATGAATGACAATGGGACGGAAAAATACGCCACAGAAGTTGCCAAGGCACTGGTTAAAAGTTCGCCGCTCGCCGTGGAATTGTCCGATGAGCAGTGCGGTGTTCTGGCTGCTGTCATCAGGGTGACGGGACTCAGGGCAGATGAGTTCCTGCTGGAAGAAGGGCATATCGATGATTCTCTGCATGTCCTGGCAAGTGGGAAACTCGAAGTCGTCAAAATCGACAAGGGTGGCGACTATGTGACACTTCATGTGCTCCAACCCGGCGATATGGCGGGAGAACTCGGATTTATCGATGGGGCTCCCCACAGCGCCGGGCTCAGGGCTATTGGTGATTGTGAAGTGTTCAACATACACCGGGCAGATCTTGAAAGTTTAGTCGCAAAGGACCCGGATCTGGTTTACAAAGTCATGCGTGCCATGATGCGCACGGTACACAAGATCGTGCGGCGTCTGAATTTCCAGTATACGCAATTGACAGACTATATTATGCAAGAGCAAGGCCGGCACTAGTGTGCCGGCGGTGAATCAGAAACGCTGCACCTTCTTGCCCATGACCCGGTCGCGTATCGTCCGGTACAGGTTATCCGGGTTGACCACCACGATGAAGACCCGGCGCAGGTGATCCTCTGGACATTGTATCTCCCGCACCGCGTGCCAGGAGCGGGGAGTGCGCTTGAAGATCAGGCTGTAGTTTCCGATGGACCTGGCGGCAATCTCGTTTTTGAAGTCCTCAAACGATGGGGCGGACTCGAATTTGAGCCGTCCGCCGTCATCCAGCACCAGGGTATCCCCGCCCCAGGCCGGGTCCCAGTCATCTTCTGAATTGAAGTAAAACAGCTGGGAGCCGTGCTCGCGCACGGAATCCGTGTGCGGCGATACCGAACAGCCGTTCGGGGTGTAGTGCCAGTGGAAGCGGAGGTTGATTTTTCTTGCATCAAACAGTCGTGCCAGGACATGGCGATAGCGGTCGCTGCACAGTTCGGCGATAAACTCCTTCCACGGTGTCGGTACCGGCGCGTTTGATGTGTACTCGAGGGAGTAACGGTCGTGGGGTTTCTGTCCCGCGATGCGTTCATAGCCGAACTTCTTCTCGAACAAAGCCTGGTCCGGCATATTATTCAGCAGGCGTTCAAAGCCCTCATCGGTGAGTAGACCCTGGGGATTGATCCAGGGATAGGGCTGGGCGGCAAGAAATTCGCTGGCGTTGATTGCTTCCAGTTTTTCGAAATCGAGGTATTTGCTCATCTTGGTTTACGCTGCTATCGGTGGTACGCGTTCCACGAGTTCCAGGGCGTCGTGACGCACGTGGTTCTGTTTCATCTCTTCGCGTACCAGTGACTCGCTGATCACACCTTTTTCCAGGCACTCGCGCACCAGCCCGAAAAAAAACTGTTCCTGCTTGGGGTCGGGGTGGGCGTGATAATGGCCCAGCAGACCATATTCACCAAACACACGGGCCCGGATGCGGTTCAGCTTCGCCAGTAGCGGATGCTTCTTCAACTTGTCGGCCGGTGTGAAGTCGACCGGCAGACCGGTCTTCCAGGGCTGGGTACGGCGCTTGGTGTTGTGCAGCATCCTGGTGTTTTCCGTAAGCCGGTCGAAATCGTTCCACTCGTCCTCCAGCACACCGATGTTTTCGCGCGCTTCGTGACGCAGAACGATCCAGTCCTTGTAATCGCGCTTGAACTGGAACAGCTCATCGAATTCCCGTTCGGTATCCCAGTGGCGCAGCTTCCCGCAGTCCAGCAGCATCACGCTGGTAGCGATTTGCCAGGCCTTTTCCTTTTTACTTGAACGACGGCGGCCCATCACAGCGGCGCCCTGCATGTCCCGGCTGAATAATTCGTAGACATCGCCGACGGCAAAAACGTCTGGATCGACCACCACGGCCCGCCCTTCGTGGCCCATCAGCTTCGGCGGCATGAAGCGTAACGGGGTAAATGACTGCAGATCCTGCATGCTCCAGACACGGCTGGTGGCACCGCGCAGGAATGGCTGGCCCTCTTTCTCGGCGAGGAACGGGAAGTCGCGAACGTGCATTATCTCGACCTCGAAGGCTTCAGGGTGGGCAGAGTTACGTTTCATCGAATACGCGGATACCAGGGCGCCCAGCCACTGTCGTTCGTTGGATTGAATATAGACTTTCATTTTCATCAGGCTCTGCCTCCCGCGTTTACCTGTGTTCTGTGTTCCGGAAAACTCAATTGAATACCAGCTGAATAAACCCCGGCAACAACTAATCGTCAGATTATGACGTTGCGTCGATGCTGTGCGTTGATCCTGATCAATCCGGATCAAAAAACGCGAAACCTGCCGGACTGTCTCTGTGCAGGCAATTATCAAGTTTGTTGCGCCACTTTTAAAGCGCAAGCTTACCGGGTAAAGAGGGGTGCCCGGGAATAGCCGCTTGTTCAGGGATTAGCGGTGCAGGGAAACTCTGTTTCCGCAGACAGACTGTCGGGATCAGCTTTTTCTCCAATGTCAGGCAGCCGTTCGTCATGGACAGGAAGAGTAAATATAAGCTATTGATAATTAGTTAGATAATATTGATTGCCCCGGTTGCCCATCACCGCTGTGGGCAGTATCCGTGTTAGACATGTCGAGCATCGATGCTACAATCAAATCTGGTTGGCTCACTGATCAAGGCGGCTGTGAGATTTTTTTCAAGAACTGCCAGGTCAGGCCCTCGGCAGACACGCGCTTTGGCAACAAATCATTCGGTAACGGGATGCGTAAACTTTGTACGTTCTATATCGCTGCGGCGTTGACGGCACTTTTCGTGCTGTCAGTACCCCCTGTCGAGGCAGTTGAGGATGAACTGTTTCCACGTCCAGATTCGCTGCAGCCGGCGATTGCATTCTGGACCCGGGTGTATTCGGCAGTGGATTCGCAGTCGGGATTTGTTCACGACAGCCGTCAGCTTAACAAGGTTTACCAGACCCTGCGTTTTAAGCTTTACCACAGCCCGAGCGATCAGGACCGGATAATCGATCAGACACTGCAGCGCTACCAGACGGCGCTGCGCGCACTCGCCAAGGGTAAGCGTGAAGATCTGGATGAAGTCGAACAAAAGCTGCTCACGCTATGGGGGGATGGTGCCACCCCGGCGATGCTGATGGAGGCGGCGGCAAATGTTCGTTTTCAACGCGGGCAATCGGACCGGCTGCGCAGCGGGATAATCAATTCAGGCGCCTGGGAAAATCATATAAGGCAGACATTGCGCGAGCACGACTTGCCCACCGAGCTGGTGGCGCTGCCGCATGTCGAGTCCTCTTATAATCCGCTGGTGCAATCGTCGGCGGGTGCGGTGGGTATCTGGCAGTTTACGCGTTTTACGGGAAAACATTATCTGCGCGTTGATCACGTGGTGGATGAACGTTTTGATCCGCATAAATCGACACAAGCCGCAGCACGCCTTCTGCAAAGGTATCATGCGGTGCTGGACAGCTGGCCGCTGGCAATCACCGCCTATAATCACGGTTTGTCCGGTGTGCGCCGTGCTGTGCGTGAAACCGGTACTGATGACATCGGGGTGATCGTACAGAAGTACAAGGGGAGTCGATTCGGATTTGCTTCACGTAACTTCTATGCGGCGTTTCTGGCCGCCGTTGACGTTAGCCGTAATTCGGAACCCTATTTCGGCATTCTTGAGCGCGACCGTCCTGATGGTTACTGGATCGTCAAGCTGCCCGTTTATCTCCCCCTAAGCGCCTTGACCGAGCAGCTCGAGTTGGATGCGGGTGTCATAAGAGCGCTGAATCCCTCCTTGCAGCGATCCGTCTGGAACGGCAGAAAGTATGTGCCAAAAGACTATCATCTGCGCCTGCCCCCCAGTGTTGATAGCGATGACGTTACAACGGTATTCAAGCAGATTGCCATCGCCGACGGGCGCAGCGATCAGATTCCGGATATTGTTTATAAGGTTCAGCGGGGCGACACGCTGTCAGAAATCGCCCAGCGCTTTAATACCAACGTCCGCGAGTTGATGGCACTCAACAATCTGCAAAGCAAAAACCATATACGTTCGGGTCAGTCGCTGCGCCTGTTAAATGCGTCAGCGGCTAAAGCCGTCGAGTTCGCTTCCGTGCGTCTGGTGACGATAGACGACTGAGACAGTATACTCGCGCTGTCACTTGCAGTTTGCGCTTCTGCTGTTGGTGGCATTTCGCCATGAAACTTTCATCCATCCGCGCTGTCTCTAGTGTACCCCGCCACCGAGATTGACCCATTCAGTGAGCCAGGAAGCGGTCATCCGCTGCGTTATGCCTCTTGTAAAGGGAGCGGTCATTCCCGGCGGGGCAAGCCTTGCGGGGTACACTTGCCGGATGCGATTTGGCGCGCCACGGTAGAAATTTTATACTATCTATTTTGTATTCGATTTGACGGCATGACCGAACGGGAAAAAATACAGGTACTTCGGGACTACGTAAGTCAACATATTCTCGCGCAGGAAACCCTGGTCGAACGCTTGCTCATCGCCTTGCTGGCCGATGGCCATCTGCTGGTGGAGGGTGCGCCGGGGCTCGCCAAGACCCGCGCTATCAAAGTGCTCAGCGAGGGCATAGAGGGGGATTTTCACCGCGTTCAGTTCACCCCGGATCTGTTGCCCGCCGACCTCACCGGTACCGAGATCTACCGTCCTCAGGACGGCAGTTTCCACTTTCAGCGCGGGCCCCTATTCCACAACCTGATTCTGGCGGATGAAATCAACCGCGCACCCGCCAAGGTGCAGTCGGCCCTGCTGGAGGCAATGGCGGAGCGACAGATCACGGTAGGCCGTGAAACCTACCATCTGTCACAACTGTTTCTGGTCATGGCCACCCAGAACCCGATCGAGCAGGAAGGTACCTATCCTTTGCCGGAGGCCCAGCTCGATCGCTTTCTGATGCATATCTTTATCGACTATCCGAATGCCGAGGCTGAACATGACATCCTGCGCCTGACCCGAGGTGAAGCGCTGCAAGGCCTTAACGAACCGCAACCGTCACCTGCGCCGGTCACTCAGGAAACACTATTTGCCGCTCGCAAGAGCATCCTTGGTCTGCATATGACCGAGGACCTGGAGAAATACATCGTGGAACTGGTCATCGCCACACGTGACCCCGGTCCCTACGGTGATGAACTGGCTCACTGGATTCAGTACGGCGCCAGTCCGCGGGCCACCGCAGCACTGGATCGCTGTGCACGGGCGCGTGCCTGGTTGCACGGGCGTGACTATGTGGACCCGCAGGACATTCAGGCAGTGGCCTGTGAAGTGCTTCGCCATCGCATCATTCTCAGTTATGAAGCCGAGGCAGAGGGTGTCACCAGCGACCGTTTCATCCACGAACTGCTGCAGCGGGTGGCCGTTCCATAGTGACGGGGTACACTGGAGCCCGCCACGTGGCGAACGATCGCATTCAACCGGCCACCGGCGATCTGATCGCGCTGCGCCACGCCGCACAAGGGCT
>JBDNAP010000518.1:0-4244 GCA_039768325.1 Thiogranum sp. | reverse complement strand
TCGATGAAGCGGCGGCCATCAAAGCCAAGGAACGGGCGGAAAGAGCCATGGACGACAGACAGAGCGATTTCGACTATGCCAAGGCACAGGCTGAGCTCGCCGAAGCCGTTGCCCAGCTGCGCACCATTAACAGCATCCGTCAGAAGGCCGGGCGTTAAATTGTTTAACGCCAGTGGAAGCAGGCTCAAAGTAGGTGTCCGCTTTTTCCTGCTTCGTTCCCGTAGTGATAGATTCGAAGAATGTCCGAATCAGTCGTAAGTAAACACAAGGTGGTGGCGATCACCTATTCTATTATCGACGAATCCGGGGCGATTCTCGAACAGTCGGATATCCCCGTCTATTATGTCCAGGGCGGTCCCAATGATATGTTTCCGGATATCGAAGCCGCGCTGGATGGCTGTACGCTGGGTGATAGCATTGAAGTTGTGTTGCCGCCGGAAAAGGCCTTCGGTTATCACGATAAGAGCATGACTTTCACAGACGATATCGCCAATGTACCGCCTGAATTTCGCCGTGTCGGTGCTGAAGTCGAGATGCAGAATGACCGTGGTGAAACCCGCTCCTTTTTTGTATCCAAAATAGAGGCTGACAAGCTTACCGTCGATGGCAATCACCCGTTTGCAGGCAAAACACTGACCTACGCGGTAACGGTAGCCGATATTCGTGATGCTTCTGAAGAAGAAAAGCTGAAGGGTATTTCCAGGCCCGTCATGCACTGAATCACCCTACTCGGCACAGCTTGCCGTTCTGCAGTATTATATATCCATTCCCGTAAAGAACGGATACATTGGACGGTATACCGCCGGATATCAATATGAGTCTAAGCGTCGTTATTCTTGCCGCCGGTCAGGGCACGCGCATGCGTTCCACCCTGCCCAAGGTTCTGCATCCACTCGGTGGATTTCCCTTGCTGCAGCACGTTATCCGCGCGGCACAGCAACTCGAGCCATCAAACATCCATGTGGTCTACGGCCACGGTGGTGAACGGGTACGCGAGGTGCTTGGCCATGAAGCGGTGAACTGGGTGCTGCAGGATCAGCAGTTGGGCACCGGTCACGCTGTCGATCAGGCCATGCCCTCGGTCAGTGATAATGACACCCTGCTGGTGCTGTATGGAGATGTACCCTTGATCAGTGCGGAGACGCTGCGACATTTGCTGGCAGCGGCGGAGAACGGCGGATTGTCGGTGTTAACCGCAACCCTGGATGACCCGCAGGGTTATGGGCGCATCATCCGTGATGCCGACGGAAATCTGGTCGGTATCGTTGAACAGAAAGATGCCAGTGAAGCGCAATTGAAGATTCGGGAAATCAACTCCGGTTTTCTGGCGGCACCCGCCGCCAGGCTACGCGGCTGGCTGGATCGACTGGATAACAGCAATACGCAGCAGGAATATTATCTGACCGACGTGATCGCCATGGCGGCCGCTGACGGTGTAGACGTTAGCAGCGCCGCGGCTGAATACGAACACGAGATTCTTGGCGTTAATGACCGGTTGCAGCTTTCCGCGCTGGAGAGGATATATCAGCGCGGCCAGGCCGAACGGCTGATGCAGTCGGGCGTCACGCTGGCGGATCCCGGTCGATTTGATGTGCGTGGCGATATCAGCGTCGGTCAGGATAGCTTTATAGATGCAAATGTAATATTAGAGGGGCTTGTAAAAATAGGCGATAATGTAAAAATAGGGCCTAACTGCTTGATTATTGATTCTTTTATTGGTGACGATGTCGAGATATTAAGTCATTGTGTGATTCAGGATGCAGATATCGGCGCGGCTTCACGCATTGGGCCATTTGCCCGTTTACGGCCCGAGACCCGGCTGGCCGATCATGTTCACGTGGGTAATTTTGTCGAAATCAAGAAATCCAGAGTTGCTGCCGGTTCCAAGATCAATCACCTTAGCTATATTGGTGACACCCGGATGGGCTCGAAAGTGAACGTGGGTGCCGGGACCATCACCTGCAATTATGATGGCGCTAACAAACACCTGACAGAAATCGGCGACGACGTTTTCATCGGTTCCGATACCCAGCTGGTGGCACCCGTGAAAGTCGGCGACGGTGCTACCATTGGTGCCGGTTCAACCATTACCCGGGAGGTGCCGGCGGGTGAGCTGGCGTTGAGCCGCTGTCCCCAGCAGCTGCGGCCCGGCTGGAAACGACCGGTCAAGAAATCGCGCGAATAACCGAGAATTCTGTAAGATCTGATTTATACAATGAAGCATTGCGGGGTACGCGGACCAGACACAGGAATAGCCGCGCGCCTTGATATAGCGAATTGGTCGGAGGCTTCCTGAGTAAGGGAGGCTTCTAAATGTCGTCAGGAATAGTAGCGTAAATTTATGTGTGGAATTGTAGGAGCCGTTGCTCAGCGTGAAGTCGCACCCATACTCCTGGAAGGACTGAGGCGTCTGGAATACCGGGGTTATGATTCAGCCGGTCTGGTGGTCCTTAACGAAGCCGCCGAGCTGGAACGGATTCGTACTACCGGAAAGGTTGTGGAGCTTGCTAATGCCTTCGATCTGCAACCGGTAACCGGCATCGCCGGAATTGCCCACACGCGCTGGGCGACCCACGGTAAACCCACCGAAAGTAATGCTCATCCACACATCTGCCGCAACAAGGTCGCGGTCGTCCACAACGGCATCATCGAAAACCACCTCATCCTGCGTCAACAGCAAAGCCAGCTCGGTTTCACTTTTACCTCCGATACCGATACCGAAGTGGTTGTGCATCAGGTCTATCATCACCTGGACCAGGGCGACAACCTGCTGGAAGCCGTCCGGCATTCCTGCCAGGACCTGGAAGGCGCTTATGCACTGGGGGTGGTCAGTACATCCGAACCCGATCGCCTGATCGCCGCGCGGCGTGGCAGTCCGCTGGTAATCGGTGTTGGCATCGGTGAATATTTTATCGCTTCCGACGTTGCCGCCCTGCTGCCGGTCACCCAGCGATTCGTGTTCCTGGAAGAAGGCGATATCGCCGATCTGACCAGCGTCGGTATGGTGATATACAACAGTGACGGCGAGCAGGTCGAACGTCAGGAGACCCGCTCGGAACTGTCGGCCGATGCCGTCGACCGTGGCGAGTACCGACACTACATGCTCAAGGAGATCTACGAACAGCCCCGCGCAGTCGCCGATACACTGGAAGGCCGCATTTTTCAGGGGCGGGTGCTGGAGCAGGCATTTGGCGCGGATGCCGCCGACATTTTTGACAAAGTTCAGGGCGTCCATATTATTGCCTGCGGTACAAGTTTTCACGCCGGCCTGATCGGCCGCTACTGGATGGAATCACTGGCCGGCATACCGTGCAGCGTCGAGGTGGCCAGCGAGTTCCGTTACCGCAAACCGGTGGTGCGTAACAGTTCGCTGATAGTCACCATTTCACAGTCCGGTGAAACAGCAGACACGCTGGCCGGATTGCTGGAAGCAAAACGCCTGGGTTTCGGTCAGTCACTGAGTATCTGCAATGTTCCGGAAAGTTCGTTGGTACGGGAATCCGACCTGGTTTTAATGACCCGCGCCGGACCGGAAATCGGGGTGGCTTCCACCAAGGCGTTTACCACCCAGTTGACCGCTTTGATGTTGTTGACCATCGTGCTGGGGCGTCGCTTCAGAATGAGCGAGGCAACCGAACGGGAGCTGGTTCAACAGCTCGAGCATCTGCCGCGCGAAATCGAGGACGTGCTGGCGCTGGATGAAGAGATCCAGCATCTGTCGGAAGCCTTTGCCGACAAACACAACGCGCTGTTTCTGGGACGTGGCGCCCAGTATCCCGTTGCCATGGAAGGCGCATTGAAACTCAAGGAGATCTCCTATATTCATGCCGAGGCTTATCCGGCCGGGGAACTTAAACACGGTCCCCTGGCGCTGGTTGATGCCTCCATGCCGGTAGTGGTGGTTGCGCCCAACAATGAATTGTTGGAAAAACTGAAGTCCAATCTGCAGGAAGTCAGTGCGCGCGGCGGACAAATGCTGGTCTTTGCTGACCAGCGAGCGGGCATGTCCTCCGACGAAACCTACACCGTGCTGCCGGTCGCGCCAACCGATGACTGTGTCGCGCCCATAGTGTTTACCGTACCCCTGCAACTGCTGTCCTATCACGTCGCCGTACTCAAAGGCACAGACGTCGATCAACCACGCAATCTGGCCAAATCGGTGACAGTCGAGTAGCTCTGTGTTCCTTGGAAGGACAAATTGTCCTTCAGCACCCGGTACTTCATTTGGCTTCCTCGCACACGCC
>JBDNAP010000517.1:0-5726 GCA_039768325.1 Thiogranum sp. | reverse complement strand
TGATATCGGTTGATGGCGTTAACCGGGACATCGAGACTGGCGCTGAAAAATGCAATATCAGGTTGAGGCGACAAACCCCGTTCGATGCGCCAGGCTCTCAAATCGTCAAATTCCGCGGAGGACCCCACGGGTAGCTCCGCCTGGGCTTCCTGGTCTTCGCTTTGGCGGAAGTAGCGTGCGCTGGTGATGAGAAGATCTGCCTGGGCTGCAAGTTCCTGAAACAGCCGCCAGTCGCGCTTGTTGGCAATAGCCGGGGGTACCTGGTGGCTGTTGCGGCCAGGGCCGGGCAGGGCGATCCGACCGTCCAGACTAGATATGAAATTACTATAGATAAACGGTGATTCATGCAACTTGCCGGTTTCAAGCATTTGGCTCAGGTACAGACCTTTTAACGGCTTCCTGGTGCCGGAGGCTGGATACAGTTCAATAACAGTGGCTTCCATGAAGTGATCCTAACCCGTTATGCCTTGCACAAAAAAGGGCTACCGTCACAACGGTAGCCCTTACTGTGGGGATATAGCCGGATGGGTTGGGTCGCTTAGGCGACTTCTTCCCGGGCATTCTTTTGTTTGAAATCGGAAATCGCCGCTTTGATGGCGTCTTCCGCCAGCACAGAACAATGCACCTTGACCGGTGGCAGTGCCAGTTCTTCGGCGATCTCGCTGTTTTTGATCTCGCTCGCCTCTTCCAGCGTTTTTCCTTTGACCCACTCGGTCAGCAGGGAACTGGAAGCAATCGCTGAACCGCAGCCATAAGTTTTGAAGCGGGCCTCTTCAATGACATTATTGTCGCCTACCTTGATCTGCAGTTTCATGACGTCACCGCAAGCCGGCGCTCCCACCATGCCTGTTCCTACGCTGGTATCACCCTTGTCAAAAGACCCGACATTGCGTGGGTTTTCGTAGTGATCCAGTACTTTTTCACTGTATGCCATGACCTGGGTCTCCTTATTTTCCCTGCCAATCGTTTGGCCGGCTCAGGCGGCCGACTGCTGAAAGCCGGATCCGAAGCGGGGCTCTTCTGCTCCGTCTTTGTTCGATTCACTGTTCTGATTGACAGCTTCAGCCAGCGTCAGGTCATTCAGGTAATCGTAAATCCGCGCGCTCAGTTGATTCCACATGATCACACTCTGTGGCCACTCTTCACCGGGAATCCGCTCGCGCCGTGCCGGCATGGCGTCATCCACCGCGCTAAGAATTTCCGCAACCGTAATTTCGGCTGCCGGGCGGCGCAGACAGTAACCACCACCTGGTCCGCGCATACCGGTTACCAGGCCATGGTTGCGCAAGCGGGCAAACAGCTGCTCCAGATAAGACACGGATATCGACTGTTCAGCAGAGATATCCGCAAGCGTTACCGGGCCTTTGTTATGGCGTAACGCAAGTTCCATCATCGCAGTGATGGCATGACGACCTTTCGTTGATAATTTCATGATTCGCCTCATTTGACTCTTAGGCGCTGCACCGATGCGCGCGTCTCCGTTTCATGAACTGAGCCTAATGATAATAATACTTGACTCTTTTAGTCAAGAATAAATCGGTAAAGAAATATAAATTGTGTTTGCTCGAACTGCAAACGAGAAAGAATAACTGTAATTCGCTTGGGGTATTAGACCGCATAGCAGGTCAGTTCGTCAAGCTGTCAGGTGGGTCGCCAGCGCCTTCGATTGGCTAATAATAAATAAATATATCAGTAGTATATGTCTATTCCCTGTCTGCGCTGCCGGGGCGGAAACGAGGTAAGCCTTGTTTGTGCGCCTGGCTGTGATCGTGCCAGACCGGTGTACCACGTCCCTAATATGGCCCATCCAGCGATTCGGCGATTCAGTCAGCGGTTAGCCACAAGACCCGCTTGCTGGGAGTGACCACACTCTTTCCGGGAGGCTTAACGCAACAAATCACCGCCTTCTGAACCACCGGCAGGGAGCCGGTGGTTTGCCGACCCTAACAGCTTTCATTGAAAAAATGTTTAATTTCAGTATGCTGTGGTTATTGCTGAGGGCTGTATACGGTATCAAACGATACGGGAAAGACGCTGTTTTTCTCGGGATGGATTTAGTAACTCTTTAAAAATCAGGCAAATACTCATAAGTTCACAAAGACTGTCTTGGAGTCATTACATGATGAGTGAATATAACGCCGTTACTGACCGGCGTAGCCGGTCACGAGAGAAACTGGCAACACTGGTAAAAACCCGTACTGAAACGCTGTCCCTCTATACCGCACTGGCCAATCATCGGCCGTTTGAGGCAGACGAAATTACCCGCGAGGCCCTGCAGGAATTTTGTCAGTCGCTGATCGATTATGCAGCAAGTGCCCACTTTCAACTGTATCGTTTCATTTCAGACAAACTCGAACGCCGGGCAGCGGTGCTGGAAGTTGCTGACAGCATCTATCCGAAAATTGCTCTGACCACCGACAGAATTCTGCGTTTCAATGACAAATACGAGAACGTGGATTTATTCCAGGGCGATGGGGAAGCCCTGGATTTTTTGGATACGGACCTGTCAAATCTCGGGGAAGCCCTGGCGGAACGGATCCAGCTTGAGGATCGTGTAATTGGTGCTATGACCGGACAGTCACAGTGAGTGGCGTCTGCGTCAAAAGGCTTTCTTTTCCATACCGAGAATTTCCTCCGCTTGTTGCCTGGACAGATACCGCCAGGGTCGCGGGACGAGTCCGGGTACTGACGCCTGGTATTGCCGATACTGTTCGCCATAGCAGGCAACCAGCTTTTTTTCTTCCTGTCGGGAGCCGACAAAAAAATAAAGGGTAAGGGTTACCGCTGTCAGCAGAAGCGCTGCATTCATCTCCCGTGTCCAGATAATCACCAGACCGAGAAAATACCAGGGGTGGCGTACAAAACGGTGCGCAACGGAGAGGCTCATGGGTGCCTGGTCATCAATTGCGAGGGTGGTTTGAGAGAGCTGCCTTAAACCGAGAAATTCGTGGCTGTCGTATAATTTCCGCTGCAGATCAAACCCGCGACCGCCTTTGTGATTAAGAGGATTAACAAGCCGGCTCAATATTCTGTTGACCCGCCACTAAGGCGTGCGTAAGTTAGCCAACATAAGCTTTCGGGACACGCAGCGCCACAGGGCACCCTGTCCCCCAGGGGACCGCCGGCGATTCACCTTGTCTCGACTGCCGCGTCATGTCCTGGGGTCCCATCGGGCGCGCGGCTGACCGTCCCGACAGCTTATGTCAGTTAGTAACCGAACTCATTCGCCAAGAGTCAGCCGGACCGGGTGTATACCTTGTCCCGACAGTTTGTCATGCAGGGTGAAATATTGAACCGGAAATCTACTGAATACGATACGGGTGCCGTCGCCGAGTTGCTGGAGATCATGTCACGTCTGCGTGATCCGGACACGGGTTGTCCCTGGGATCTGGAGCAGAATTTCTCCACCATTGCGCCCTATACCCTGGAAGAGGCTTACGAAGTGGCTGAAGCCATCCAGCGTAATGACGCAGCTGATCTTTGTGACGAACTTGGTGATTTATTGTTCCAGGTGGTGTTCCACGCGCAGCTGGCCCGGGAGTTGGGTTGGTTTGATTTTTCCGATGTGGTGGCGGCCATAAACCGCAAACTTATTCGCCGGCATCCTCATGTCTTTGCTGACGAGAGTGTTACCGATGCCAAAGCGCAGAGTGAAGCCTGGGAAAAACACAAGGCCAGGGAACGCGCCGATAAGGGCGCTGACAGCACCAGTGCACTGGATGGTGTGCCAGTTGCACTGCCGGCGCTGGTGCGGGCACAGAAGATCCAGCAGCGCGCTGCCCGGGTTGGATTTGACTGGACCGAACTCAGCCAGGTGGTAGACAAGCTTGAGGAAGAACTGGCTGAACTCAGGCAGGCCCTGGTGGCTGAAGAGTCCACGGAACGCCTACAGGAGGAACTGGGTGATTTGATATTCAGTGGCGTAAATCTGGCGCGTTTTCTGGAGTCTGATGCGGAAACGCTGGTGCGCACCGCCAGTCACAAGTTCGAGCGTCGCTTCCGCCTGGTCGAGGATCTGGCGAAGCGAAAGCAGCTCGATCTGCAGGATTGTTCGCTGGATGAGCTGGACTCATTATGGTGTGAAGCCAAAAAAACAATCGCTTGACCCCTGGAGTTACGTCCGGGTGGCTCATTCTGATGCTTCCCGGATGAAGTCTGGTATACAGGCCCAGCTGCGCACTGAAAATCCCTTCTTAGTCGATGATAAGGCATCGAATCCGCCGGTATTCGTCAGCCGGACATCGCCTGATGAGGGGCTGACTGTCTGGCAGGAAATCTGCGGTTTATTCGCAAGGCTTGTCGACCGGTTTGATAAATGTCCCAAATTCATTAAGGTGTAGCCCCTTGTGCGGGGCTTGCGATGCCTCGGCTTCACTGTATTACTAAGGTGTTTGCCGCCACAGGGCCGCGCGCATTCGCCACAGCTGCATCGCGGTTTCACTACGACCAATAAATTAATCAGGGGTCCAGAATGGATGACTATCAAGCGGGCAGCAATGTGCTGTTCATATTACTCGGAGCCATCATGGTGTTGGCGATGCACTCAGGCTTCGCATTTCTTGAAGTCGGTACGGTACGGGAAAAAAACCAGGTCAACGCACTGGTTAAAATCATTGCCGATTTCGCCATGTCGACCATCGCCTACTTTTTTATCGGCTTCAGTGTGGCTTACGGCGTTGATTTTTTCTCCGGCGCCGAGGTGCTGGCGGAAAAGAACGGCTATGAGCTGGTCAAGTTTTTCTTCCTGCTGACCTTCGCTGCCGCGATACCCGCAATTATTTCCGGCGGCATTGCCGAGCGTGCCCGTTTCAATCCCCAATTACTGGCAACTTTCGTACTGGTTGCAGCCTTGTACCCTTTTTTCGAAGGGATTACCTGGAATGGGAATTACGGTGTCCAGGCCTGGATCGCCGCGAATTTCGGTGCCGAGTTCCATGATTTTGCCGGTTCCGTCGTGGTACACACCATGGGCGGCTGGGTCGCGCTGGCAGCTGTTTTATTGCTGGGGCATCGCCATGGCCGCTATGACAGGGAAGGCCGGGTTAACGCCCACCCACCGTCCAGTATTCCGTTTCTGGCCCTGGGTGCCTGGATCCTGTCGGTCGGCTGGTTCGGTTTTAATGTCATGTCCGCCCAGACTATTGATGCGGTCAGTGGCCTGGTGGCGGCCAATTCGCTCATGGCGATGGTGGGCGGCATACTGGCGGCCCTGTTTGTGGGTAAAAACGACCCGGGATTTGTGCATAACGGGCCGCTGGCGGGACTGGTGGCGGTATGTGCTGGTTCCGATGTCATGCATCCTCTCGGTGCGCTGACAACAGGTGCTGTCGCCGGCGCCCTGTTTGTCTGGCTGTTTACCCTGACGCAGAACCGCTGGAAGATTGATGATGTGCTCGGTGTCTGGCCCTTGCACGGTTTATGTGGCGCCTGGGGCGGGATCGCGTGTGGCATATTCGGCAGTACAGCGCTGGGCGGACTGGGTGGTGTCACTTTCATGTCGCAACTGGCGGGAACGGCGATGGGTATCGCTATCGCGTTGCTGGGCGGTTTTGTGATTTACGGTGCGATCAAGGCGACTATCGGGCTGCGTCTCGATCAGGAAGAGGAATTCCGGGGTGCCGATCTCAGTATTCACAACATCGCGGCGAGCCCTGAATACGACCGCTAGTAAATCAGGCGCAGATTGACTGAGGAATACGGAAGTTAGGCGACATGAGCTTGCGAGA
>JBDNAP010000516.1:0-3053 GCA_039768325.1 Thiogranum sp. | reverse complement strand
TTGCAGCCAGTGGTCGATGCGCTCGGACTGGTACTTCATATCGATGCTATTGATGGCGCCCTTCATCATCGTTCGATCCCGGATGTCTGTATTCTGGTGCACGGTGCCGATCGCGCCGGCATCGTTTCGCAGGTGACCAGCAGAGCTGCACAGGCAGGTCTGAATATTCTCGACCTGGCGTCGGATGTCGGTGGTACCGAGTCTGACCCGATATACATCCTGCAGATCGAGGGTATGGCGGCACAGGGTGTGGAGTCGATTGAAAAGGCGCTGGCACCATTGCAGGTCGAGGGTGTCAAGGTCGATGTGCGTCCGATCGAAACACTTATCGGGTGACGCGTGGCGGTACTGGAAATCCTGACCTATCCTGACGATCGCCTGCGCCAGGTTTCCGAACCTGTCGAACAGTTCGACGCTGCGCTACAGGCGCGTATCGACGATCTGGAGGAAACCCGCCTGGCGGGGCCGGGCGCGGTGGGTATTGCCGCTCCACAGGTGGCCTGGTTTCAACGCGTTCTGATCGTTGATGTTTCGGGCCGCAAGGAGACCAGCAGCCATGGCCACCTGATTCTGGTGAATGCTGAAATTACCGAGTGGGACGGTTTTGCTGTCGGCCGCGAGGGTTGTCTTTCGGTCCCTGATTACACGGGTAACGTGGTACGGGCAGAGCGTATCCAGCTTGATGCTTTCGACCGCCACGGCAATGCGCTTTGTTTTGAGATGGAAGGATTTGAGGCGCGGGCTGTTCAGCACGAAATGGATCACCTCGACGGCCTGCTGTTCCTCGATCGCCTGGTCAGCCGGCGCCAGGACCTGTTCCAGCGCAAGGTTTATAAGTAGGGGGATCTTGAGCACGAGGAGTAATCCGGCCGCTGTCAAGCAGAATATGCGCTACCCAAGCGTGATCTGTTGGCTTGCCGGTCTTGAAATTTCCCACGGAACCTCCCATATATTAGCCATGAATTACACAATTTGGGGAGACTTCTTGTCATGCGAATGGATAAACTGACTTCCAAGTTCCAGATGGCGCTGGCTGATGCGCAGAGTCTGGCGGTGGGCCGGGATCACAACTATATCGAACCGGTTCACGTCATGGTGGCGTTACTGGATCAGGAGGGCGGCACTGTCCGTCATCTGCTGACGCAGGCCAATGTTGATACCAACCTGCTACGCTCCAAGTTAGGTGAACAGATGGAACGTCTGCCGGTGGTGGAAGGCACTTCCGGTGACGTGCATATCTCCAATGATTTGACCCGTCTGTTGAACCTCACCGACAAACTGGCACAGAAACGCAAGGACCAGTACATCTCGTCCGAATTGTTTGCTTTGGCGGCAGTCGAGGACAAGGGCGGGCTTGGCGAGCTACTGCGCGGGGCGGGAGCCAGCAGAGGCCTGATCGAACAGGCTATTGAAAAAATGCGCGGTGGCCAGAACATCGATGACCCCAACGCCGAGGACCAGCGTCAGGCACTGGAAAAATACACCATTGACCTCACAGAACGCGCCGAACAGGGCAAACTGGACCCGGTGATCGGCCGCGATGACGAAATTCGGCGCACCATTCAGGTGCTTCAGCGCCGAACCAAAAACAACCCGGTACTCATCGGCGAGCCGGGTGTGGGTAAGACGGCTATTGTTGAAGGTCTTGCACAACGGATCGTTAACGGTGAAGTGCCGGAGGGAATCAAGGGTAAACGCCTGCTGAGCCTCGATATGGGTTCACTGATCGCCGGTGCAAAATACCGCGGTGAGTTCGAGGAACGCCTCAAAGCGGTGCTGAAGGATCTTGCCAAACAGGAAGGTCAGATCATCCTGTTCATCGATGAGCTGCATACGATGGTCGGGGCCGGTAAAGCCGAAGGCGCCATGGACGCGGGTAATATGCTGAAACCGGCGCTGGCGCGTGGCGAACTGCATTGTGTCGGCGCAACCACACTGGATGAATACCGCAAATATCTGGAAAAAGATGCGGCACTGGAGCGTCGATTCCAGAAAGTGCTGGTCGGCGAACCCACGGTTGAAGATACCATCGCTATTCTGCGTGGCCTTAAAGAACGTTATGAAGTCCACCACGGTGTCGATATCACCGATCCGGCGATTGTGGCGGCGGCGACCCTGTCAACCCGTTACATCACCGACCGCCAGTTGCCGGACAAGGCCATTGACTTGATCGATGAGGCAGCCAGCCGGATTCGCATGGAAATCGATTCCAAGCCGGAACAGATGGATCGGCTGGAAAGGCGTCTGATCCAGTTGAAGATAGAACGCGAAGCCCTGCAGAAGGAAAGTGATGAAGCTTCGGTCAAACGCCTGGGTAATCTTCAGGAAGAAATCGATGTTCTGGAGCGCGAATTCTCCGATCTGGAGGAAATCTGGAAATCCGAGAAAGCCGCGGTGCAGGGTGCGTCCCACGTCAAGGAAGAACTGGAGCGTGCGCGTATGGA
This sequence comes from Thiogranum sp., assembly GCA_039768325.1. Classification (GTDB taxonomy): domain Bacteria; phylum Pseudomonadota; class Gammaproteobacteria; order DSM-19610; family DSM-19610; genus Thiogranum. The sequence continues at coordinate 609 of JBDNAP010000516.1, read as the reverse complement.
GCTGGAAACGGCGCAACGCGCCGGTGATCTGGCGCGCGCCGGTGAATTGCAGTACGGACGTATCCCTGAACTGGAAAAACAGCTGGATATGGCTGCCCAGGCGGAAATGCAGGAGATGAAACTGCTGCGCAACAAGGTGACGGAGGAAGAGATTGCCGAGGTGGTGTCCAAGTGGACCGGTATCCCGGTGTCCAAAATGCTGGAAGGCGAGCGCGACAAATTGTTGCGCATGGAACAGGAAATCGAAAAACGGGTTGTCGGCCAGGGAGAAGCGGTAAAGGCGGTGTCTGACGCTATTCGCCGTTCACGCGCCGGTTTGTCCGATCCCAGTCGTCCCAATGGCTCGTTTCTGTTCCTGGGACCGACCGGTGTGGGTAAAACCGAGTTGACCAAGGCCCTCGCGGAGTTCCTGTTTGACACCGAAGAGGCGATGGTGCGTATCGATATGTCCGAATTCATGGAAAAACACTCGGTGGCGCGCCTGATCGGTGCGCCACCGGGCTATGTAGGCTATGAGGAAGGGGGGTATCTGACCGAGGCCGTCAGGCGTAAACCCTACTCGGTCATTCTCATGGACGAAGTCGAGAAAGCCCACCCGGATGTGTTCAA
>JBDNAP010000515.1:0-3703 GCA_039768325.1 Thiogranum sp. | reverse complement strand
CCGTCGTCAAACCCGGGCACCACCAGTCCGTGCGCTGCCTGGGTGAGGTCAATCGCACATTCTCGCAACGAAACAACACGCACTTCCCGGCCACGCCTGGTAAAGGCCTCGCATAGACGGGCGCCGTGCCAACCCGGATCGTCGCAGATCAAGGCAATGCGCGGGTTCACTGCAAACCACCAAATGACCGTTCGAGCACCTCGGTATCGAGCGCACCGGCATGAAAACTGTCGCCGCTCTCGAGACAGGACACGGTTACCCGGGCCGGACTGAACAACAGTGGGTCGATCTCGAAAAAGTCATATTTGTAGTCCTTGAATACCTCCGCAAAGGGTCTGCCGTAGTCGCGGGAGGCGCTACTGGGCAGACGTTCGGCCAGATCACGCGCATCATCACTGGCTCCGTTCACGAACAGCTGTACATGACCTGCGTAAAGAATCGCGTCGTTGGTACGCCCCATAGCGGCAACAAAGTCCGGGGCGGGTGGAGGCAAAGGTGCACTGCCGCTGCCGTCGACAATGTGATGCAATGAAAATCCAATGCTGTGCGCCTTATGCAAAGCGACTTCCAGCACCCGGGCAACCACCTGCGTGGTGCCTGCAAGGCTCCGGGTCGGCGTCAGGATCAGGGTCAACTGACTGATATCGATATCACAGTCATGGGCTATCTTTTCCGTCACTTCCACGGGCGGGCATCGGTCAACTTCCATGACCAGGCAGGTGGCCTCTCCCTCATCCCGGTAAGCCAATTCAGCAAACAACTCTTCCTTGCCGGCCAGCGCACGCCCCGGACCCGAGCCAAGCGCATGAAACGCCTCCTTGCCCTCACCGTGGGACAGGCTCCATCCGGCGTACTGGCTGCCGAGACAGGCGAGTACGGGATCACTGCTGTGAACGCTTACACTCAAAGGCCAACGGGCGATGTTTCCATCGTTGTTGAAACTGATTTTACCCAGCCCGCCCATACAGATTTCGGCGATACGACGGCCTGCCTCGATACCACCAGGTACATCGATTCCGGCATCAATTACACAGCAACCGTTTGGCAAGCGTCCCTCGGCAATGCGTAAGCGCGCGGCATCGGCACGCAAAGCCTCCAGCAACACCAGTGCGGACTGATTGACACTTGGACGGCTCGGATTTTCCGTGTGCGGGCTTACAGCTGACACCGTTACCACCCCTCCGCCATACATGGCAGCCTGTGCGCTTCTGATAACGCGGATATCAGCGCCCTGCATACAAAGTGACCACGACGTTCGAGCAGGCCGTACAGCTCAAGGGAGCCCGTGCCACTGGCACGCACTGTGCAAAGCGGTTCTCCGGCATCGATAGGGGTCTCCGCAGGCGGGAGATCGCTACACCAGTCCGGCCATCTGAATCCAGCCGGCACCTTCAACCCCCGTTCGGCATAGACCACCAGCTGCGCGTGGCTGCGATTATTTGGCTTACGATCGCACGGCAGGCTACCGCGGCAGGCCTGAATATGCTGTTTGAACAGGCTTTCCGCTCTGTCAGACTCGTATAACTCGGCGGTCGCCGTTGGCCTTGCATTGATCTCCAGCACCTGAAAGCCCTCGCCTTCAACCACCAGATCCATGCTGTTCAGGCCACGCAGTCCTGCCGTCTCGACACAGGCGTTGATTGCGTACCTGATGTCGGCCCTTAACTGCTGACTTATCTGCTGATCGGATATCGCGCCGCCATACATGTAATGACGATCCTTGAAAGCCGCCGCGTTCCATTGCTCAGAGACGCCGACAATGCTCGCCTCGCGCCCATCGGCAAGGAATAAAACCGACATGATGCGCCCCTGCATCCTGCGCTGAAAGTAACACCCGCATTCGTTCGCTGTCTGTCGTGCTGTCCGTACGTGTCCGCCACCGCAGGCGCCGGCACGCTTGGCGAGCCAGCCACGGGTATTCTTCGGACGTCGGAAACTGGTCGCCGGGTATGGAATACCCAGTTCTTGTAACATAGCGAAGAAGTGTTCCGGCGAGCCCATCCTGCCCAGTACCCGGGGATCGTTGCCTAACAACTCACGGTTTTCCGCCAGCTCGGCCAACACCTCCGGACAGGATTCAAAGCCGGCGCCATAGACCAGCCCGCTACAGCGATCAGGTGGGCACAAGCGCTGAGCCGCCTCCAGCAAGACGGCCCGATCGAACCCGCTTTGTGCATTGCCAATCCGGCTCCAGTCACCGGCACAGGCCTGCATGTCCGTGTCACCGAAAACATCCAGCACCACCACCGGAATCGAAGCGGCAGTCGCAGCGCTCGCCAGCGCCCGGCCTGAAAGGGCTGCGATCAATACCGGTCCGGCGTCAGGCGACATACTCACGCGCCTTTTCGAAAGCGTGTTGAAAATCCAGGTACAGGGGTTTGTCTGCATCCAGCATATCCTGGAACAGAGACTGCTGAACCTGGTATTTGACATTACCGATCGCCAGGGCTCCTATACCGACCGTGCCATCCAGCCCGGCTATCGGTTTCCCGTCATCCATCAGCCCGACGCCCTCGACACCGAGCGGTGGCACCGCATTCAGGTCGCCAACCACCTTTAAGCGGGTAGCCGCCTGGAGATGCGCAGACGACAGTATCTGGATGCCGGCCTTGGCGGTACCAAACACGACATCGGCCTCGGTCAACAGCGCCTTCTTGCGCTCGTCACCGCTGCCATCCGCTGCATCGATGTCGACGTCGTAGCGCTGCTTGCAGATCCCGGCCACCTTGCGCGCAACGCGGTCGTCACTGTGTCCGACAATGCACACATTCGAACCGGCACGGGCTGCGATCACCGATGCCGCCGCACCCACCGGACCGCTGCCACCAAAGACCAGCACGCGTTGCCCCGATAAGGTGGCATCAAAGACCTTGTTCAGTTGTTGCTCGACGCAGGCGACCAGACCCGCCGCGGTGGTAAAGGCACCACTTGGATCGGCAAACACCGACACTTCAAACGGCGGCACCATGGCGTCGCGCGCCAGTTGCAACATATCCATCGCCGTATCGATATCGCGGCCACCGATAAAGATACCGGTGCGCCGCACGCCCTTCGGACCGCGGGAAAAAATAGCATCCTGTACCAGTGCTGTTACCTCCGCCTGTTCGACCTGCGTGTAAGGGATTACGCTATTCCAACCGGCATCACAGGCCATGTTTACATCGAACGGGCTGACGTTCTTGGTCGGAGTCAGCATGTGTAATATAGCGGGCTTGCTCATTGCATCAATTCCGTAAGCGGGGATTCACATTGCAGAGTGCAGGGTAACGCGCGATGCAGGTTTTTCACGCGTCTGGAGACGACTGCCATGGTTGCGTGCGCGGGTAAGGACAAAGGAAAGATTGGGCCGCTCGGCATAACGGCACTGCACTGCCTGCAGCAACTGCCTCGCCCCTGCCTCACTGTCGAGGATAGCGAATCCGGTAGGCCCCCAGGAGCTCTGACCGATACCGAAAATCCCCTGCGCCTTCAGCCAGCCGAGCACGTCCGCGACATCCGGGCTGGCAAACCTCCCCGACTGCGCTGGTGCGAAGTGATCCCCAACCACTTCCTGCAGTCGGCCGATTCCCTGCCCGAAGCGCTTGCAATCACCTTCCGCCAGGGCAGGTAAAACCTGCATCAGGACCAGACGACACAGCTCGGCGGCATGCTGTGCTGGAAACCGCGGCAGTGTCTGAAAGGCAGACAACTCCTGCGGACCGTG
>JBDNAP010000514.1:0-4335 GCA_039768325.1 Thiogranum sp. | reverse complement strand
ATTGCGGTGGGACAACGCGAATACCTGGATGCGATTGGGCGCGAACTGAAGACCAGCCATCCGGGGCGGATGATCGAGGGAGAAAGAGACTTCTTGTTCCTGCGGGAGGAACCGAACGCTTATTTACCCTAAAAGATGCCTGAAAAGTATGGTCTAAGCGTGGAAAACAGCTGCCCTTTAGCATTAATTAATTGCGTATCAGCATATATAGAAGGTCCGACCCTGTAATCCCTGTAATCCCACCCGTCTCAATCGATACGCTTGACATATTATGCTTTACGTAATAGTTTTGTTACATGATTCGTTCGTTCCATTGCAAAGATACAGAGACACTTTTCAATGACCGGGACGTCAGACGATTTCGAAGTATTGAACGGGTTGCAAGACGCAAACTGCTTTATCTGCACCGTGCAATCAAGCTGCAGGATCTTCGAGTTCCTCCCGGAAACCGTATTGAAGCCCTGAAAGGCAACCGCAAGGGACAATACAGTATAAGGATCAACGATCAGTGGCGAATCTGCTTTCGCTGGAAAAACGGCGATGCGCTGGACGTTGAAATAGTTGACTATCATTGAGGTAATAAAGATGGGAAAGACACTTGAACCAATTCACCCGGGAGAAATCCTGCGCGAGGAGTTTCTCAATCCCATGGAGGTCAGCATCAATCGCCTGGCACGTGATATTGCAGTCCCTCCTGGCCGCATCAGCGAAATTGTAAATGGGAAACGCGGGATTACTGCGGACACTGCACTGAGGCTTGCTCGTTTCTTCAACGTCTCTGCTGAACTCTGGCTTGGCCTTCAATCTGAGTATGATCTCCGGATTGCACGGCAGATGTCTGGCGTTGAGATTGACAAACGAGTACATCCCTATGCAGCATGATTGTCTTCCTTTTATGACCGAACACGAAGAAGACTATTTATTCCTGCGGGAGGAACCGAACGCTTACTTGCCCTAAAAGATGCCTGAAATGTACGGTCTAAGCTGATAAACAAGGCGCTATAGCGCATTAACTGACGACTTATCAGTATGTTAGGGAGGCCTGACCCCGCACGCCCGGCCGACTTATCAGTATGTTAGGGAGGCCTGACCCCGCACGCCGCACGCCCGCACGCATTAATTCCGTTTACGGTGCCGGTGCAATTGCGATAGTAACCGTCACGTAACCTTCGGTATTGGTCAGAGTAAAGCTGGAGGTGCCACTGCCGCCGGCAGCCGCTTGCAGAACATAGCCGGAGCCGCCCGAGGCTGTGAAATTGCCGTTACCACTGTCATTCATATTGATAGCGGTATGCCCCGACAGACCGGGAGCGCCTACCGTAATGTCATCATCATCAAATCCCCCCAGGCGCAGGATCAAGGTATTATTGACCGTCGTGGTAACGGACGGACTGGAAGGCGAGGCGGTTGAACCAATATCATTCGAATTTGCGTCAATCGGACTGGCGGGATCGTGACCGGTAAAGCGCATGATCCAACCATAGGCCTGTTCACTACTGGACCACGAAAACGTATAACTGTTGCTCTCGGAGGCACCGGCCAGCTTCCACCAGACACCGAACGTGACCTCGCGACCACGGTCGGCAACGTTGATGACATTCCAGCCGGCAGGTGGTGCCAGCGAGCTTGTGTTATCACCGTCTGTTGCCACGGCGGCGAGCAGGAGATCGCCTACCGCGGTAGCGGCCGGCTTGCTGATGATCAGGCTGGTACCGTTGCTGCTCCGTGATGCATCGGTAAACTCTTCAAATACCGGGCCTGCGGGCGGTGGTCCGCCACCACCCCCACCCCCGCCGGCGATACCCCACTCGATGGCGCGCTGCATGAGTTTCAGCCCGTTCGTATTCAGGGCATTGATGTCGAAGCCGGTGCGACCCCAAGGGAGCTGGACCCGCCGTCCCGCCGCAGTGCCTCCGCCGTAAAGCGCTCCACCCGTCTCGATGACAGACAGACTGTTCTGTGGCCCGCCCCAGTCCTGTTGACCGAGCACCTGCAGGCCACCGGCCATCTGCCCCGACAGGGTCACGACCTCGATGGGTGCCAAGGCGATGGTGAGCAACCCCGTCGCAAAGGGCGAGGTGATGTAGTGGGAGTTGTCGACAATATCCACTGAGTCGCGGGTTGACGGCCAATCGCGGTTGGCGGAAAAGCCGATGTCCTGGCGCAATTCGGCCTCCTCGTTTATCACGGCAATGGTGACATTGCGCAGCTTGGTCCCCAGTGCCGTCGACTGCTGCTGCTCGGCCACATAGGCCGCATCGGCAGTGGCGACTGCTGCGTCGAAGTTGGCCTGAGAATCACTGGCGGATATGGTCTTTACCCCATAACCCCAGCCCTCCATCAGCGTCTTGCGGGCGAGGTCCTGAGCAGTAAGGCTGCTGGCATCCGCGACCACCAGAAGGATTTGCTGCGGAGTCGCGCCACTGCTTGCGCCCGCCGCCCATTCCAGGGCCCGCTGTAGAATGGTTTCGCCATCTGCCGTCAGATCGGTTGTCTCGGCCGGGCCAAACGGCAGGTGTGCCCGGCGCGCCGGAGCCGGATTGCCATCATAGCGGGTGGCGCCGGTATCCAGCGTCACCAGTGCCGGGATGCCCGTGAGTTCACCCGCGTTCGCCAGGTCCGGTGCCAGGGTGCCACTGGGCACTGGCATCGACAGCGAACCGCTGAACACCGTCACCGGATTACCGCTGAAGGGCTCTGTGATGTAGTGCAGGGCATCGGTCTTGGTGAAGGCGTCGGCCAGCGCAAAGGTGGACGTCCCGCTACTGAAGCCGAAATTATCCAGCTTGCCGTTGAACTCGTTGACGATCGGTGCGCTGGAACCGGTCAGCTTGTTACCCAGCGTGCCACCACCGATCGAAGCGGTCACAAAGACCACGTCGGTCGACGCCGCGGCGGCGTCGAAGTTAGCCTGGGTATCGCCGTCGTCGATCAAGGTAACCGTATGGCCCCACGACTCGATCAGCGTCTTGCGTCCGGCGTCCTTGCTGGATAGCGTTGTGGCATCACCGACCACCAGCAACACTGCGTAGGAAGGCGCGCTGCCGGCACCCGCACCCCACTCGATGGCCCGGCGCATGATGGTGCGACCGTCGTCGGTGAGCAGATTGATATCGAAGGTGCCGCCGCCCCAGGGCAGCTGGACACGCCGGCCCACGGCACTACCGCCGCTGGAGAGCGTATCGCCGACGTCGAGGGTGGCCAGGGATGGTTTATATTGGGTGCCGGTGTTCAGGGTCTGGCCCAGCGTCTGCAAACCGGGCGCGATCTGTCCGCTCAGCATGTGCACCGATTGATCACTCGACGTGAAAGTCAGGAAGCCGGTCGCGAAGGGCTGGGTGATGTAGTGGGTATTATCGACCACGTCGATTGCGTGGTTGGTCTTGAAGAGGATGCCGCCACTGAAGTCCAGCTCGTCGACCTGCTCGCCTTCTTCGTTGACCACACCGATAGGCGCGTTGGCCAGCTTGGTGCCCAGGTTGGTGGCGTTAATGTCCTGCGGAATATAGGCCACGTCATTTGCCGCGATGGCAGTGTCGAAGTTGGCCTGGCTGTCACTCTCATCGATCAGGTTGACGGTGAACTTCCACGACTCCATCAGCGCTTTTTTTGCAGACTCCTGGCTTGTCAGATTGCCGGGATCGCCGACGACCAACAGCAGGTTCCCGGCGCTGGTAACGTCGGCCCTCATACCCCAGGCGAGGGCCCGTTGTACCAGCAAACGGCCGTCGTTGTTGAGGTAACCCCAATTGAAACTGTTGTCCCGGCCCAGCGGCAGCATGACACGCCGACCGGCAAGCGGAGTGCCCCCGGTTCCCATCGCCCCGGCGTCGAGCACCACCAGCGCGCCCGCCCCACCACTGTCGGCCAGTGTCTGCAACCCCGGCGCTTCACTGCCGGAGACGGTCAGCTGTTCCATGGCGGCCGCATAGATTTCCAGTGGTCCGGTGGGGAACGGTGCCGTGATGTAGTGACTGGCGTCGGTCACATTGATCGCCGAAGCCACGGGCCAGGCGCTGCCCGCCGCGAGTCCCAGTGCACTGTTGTAGCTGCCGTCCTGGCTGATCACGCCGATGGTTACGTCCTGGAGCTTGGTGCCCACCTGATTCGCATTAACCGTTTCGGAGATAAACACTACATCCGCGGCGGCGATCGCACTGTCGTAGCTGGCCTGGTTCGCGCTCTCGCCGACCACGCTGACCGTGTAGCCCCAGGACTCGAACAGCGCCTTCTTGTGGGCATCCAGGGGAACCAGCGTCGTCGGATTGATCACCACTATCAGCACATTACCCGACCCCTGTGGCGCCAGGCAGGCGCTGCCACACTCACAGGCGT
>JBDNAP010000089.1:0-3216 GCA_039768325.1 Thiogranum sp. | reverse complement strand
GTCGGTGCAATATATCACTGCACTGTTCGGGTTAAACCCGACAGACTCCTAGGGTCTGTTACCATGATGGAAGCGGCAGCGTTGCGGCCCCGAATGCGGCAAGGCACCAACAGTAGGCGTTTTAGGCGAGGTGCGAGGAAAGAAGTTCAGTGACTCTAACTGAACACCGGGTAACGTCGGCTGGCCGACTTTGGGGCGCAACCCGGAGAGTCGGTGCCATTTTCCGCGGATCTGCGTTACCGCTCGCTTACCTGCAGCAGGTACGCAGCGCTGGCGGCGCCTGGTCCTGCAAAAAAAATGGCCGCTGTCGCTGGCGTTTCCATTGTACTAACAGGTTATGGCACGGAAAAATTTTCCTTTCCGGTCGGACTCAATGGTAAAAACAACAATAGCTCGAATGCTGAGTCGCGCACGATCAAGCGCCCGTAACAAAGAAAAGTCGTTGAGAGAAAAGGCTCTGGTTGCAAGCCGAAAAGCCAAGTATACAATATACAAATTAACCGGGGTGTCTTCCTTGTAGTGGCTGGACATCTGAAGATCGCAGCACCGGGCAGTTTGTGACCTTGCGGGAAGTGCGCAACCTGTTGTTTAAATATAATAATGTATCGGTGAACCTGCCGAGACCCAAGCGAGGTTATAGCGGGTAACCAATTGGAGGTTAGGTAATGACAGAGTCCACCCAGTCAGCTATCAAGCGCGGCCACCCGGGTGCGGGCAGGAAGCGGTCAGGGAAAACACCCAAGGGCCGGCAGGTGGATGCGACGGCCCTGGCGGAGGTTCGGGCGCTGTTGGGGGACACACCGCGGCGCCGTGATCTCCTCATCGAGTATCTGCACCGGATTCAGGATGAATACGGCCATCTGTCGGCGTGGCACCTGGCCGCGCTGGCCGAGGAGATGCGCCTGGCGCAGACCGAGGTCTACGAGGTCGCAACCTTCTATGCGCATTTTGACGTGGTGAAGGAAGGGCATGAGCCACCCTCGCCGCTGACGGTGCGCGTGTGCGACGGCATTGCCTGCGAGATGGCCGGCGCACGCACCATGCTGGCTGAGCTGGCCGAGCAGACAGGCGGCTCGGTGCGCGTGCTGCGTGCACCCTGCATGGGGCGGTGCGACCAGGCCCCGGTCGCCGAAGTGGGCCATAACCACCTGATGGGCACCAGCACAGACGCAGTGCTTACCGCAATTCGCGAGGGGCGGACGCAACACCAGGTCCCGGACTACATCGACTACGACAGCTATGTGGCGGCGGGCGGCTATAGCTTACTGCGTGAGTGCCTTTCTGGACGGCGGAGCGTCGAGGAGATCATATCGGCACTGGAACACTCGGAACTGCGTGGTCTGGGCGGCGCCGGTTTTCCGACCGGACGCAAGTGGCGCATTGTGCGGGGTTACCCGGGTCCCCGGCTGATGGCGGTCAACTGCGATGAAGGCGAACCCGGCACCTTCAAGGACCGCCACTACCTGGAGCGCGATCCCCATCGCTTCATCGAAGGTATGCTGATTGCCGCCTGGGCGGTTGAAGCAGCCAGCTGTTATGTCTACGTGCGCGACGAGTATCGGGCCATCAGAGAGTTCACGGAAAAGGAAATCGCGCGCCTCGAGGCCGATGGCCTGCTCGAGGGCCTGAAAGTAGAGATCCGCCGCGGCGCCGGTGCCTACATCTGCGGAGAGGAATCGGCAATGATCGAGTCCATCGAAGGCAAGCGCGGTCTACCGCGCAACCGGCCACCCTATGTTGCGGAGGTGGGTCTGTTCGGACGTCCCACCCTGGAAAACAACGTCGAGACCCTGTACTGGGTGCGTGACATCATCGAGCGGGGCCCGGCGTGGTTCGCCGGGGCCGGCCGCAACGGCCGCAAGGGATGGCGCAGCTACTCGGTCTCGGGCCGAGTCAGGGAGCCCGGCGTCAAGCTGGCCCCGGCGGGCATCACCATCCGGGAGCTGATCGACGAGTTCTGCGGCGGCATGCAGGACGGCCACCCCTTAAAGGCCTATCTCCCCGGCGGCGCTTCCGGCGGTATCCTGCCCGCCTCGCTGGGCGACGTGCCGCTGGATTTCGGCACACTGGAGCAATACGGCTGTTTTATCGGCTCCGCTGCAGTGGTGGTGTTCAGCGAGCAGGACAACATGAAGGACGTGGCGCTCAACCTGATGCGCTTCTTCGAGGACGAAAGCTGCGGCCAGTGCACACCCTGCCGGGTGGGTACCGAGAAGGCTGTCAAGCTGATGTCCCGGGAGAAGTGGGACGAAGGGCTGCTGTCGGAACTGTCCAGGACCATGACGGACGCCTCCATCTGCGGACTCGGACAGGCCGCCGGCAATCCTATCAACTCGGTGCTCAAGTACTTTCGCGAGGACTTCTCATGACTGACGCAATCCGCTTTACCCTGGACGGCAAGGCGGTCGAGGCCCGGCCGGGTGAGACCATCTGGCAGGTTGCCCGGCGTTGCGGCACAGCTATCCCGCACTTGTGCTACGCGCCGGAACCCGGCTATCGGGCTGACGGCAACTGCCGCGCCTGCATGGTTGAGATCGAAGGGGAACGCGTGCTGGCCGCCTCCTGTCTGCGACAGCCCAGCGAAGGCATGAAGGTACACTCGGCCAATGAGCGTGCCAAGACGGCACAGCGCATGGTTATGGAGCTTCTATTGGCGGATCAACCCGCGCGCGATATTGCCCATGACCGCGACTCCCGGTTCTGGCACTGGGCCGAGCAACTCCGCGTGAGCGACAGCCGCTTTCCTGAGCGGGCATCCCCACCGCCCGATGCCAGCCATCCTGCCATGCGGGTCGCGCTGGACGCCTGTATCCACTGCAACCTGTGCGTGCGCGCCTGCCGGGAAGTGCAAGTCAACGATGTCATCGGCATGGCCTACCGCGGGCACCAGGCGAAGATTGTCTTTGACCAGGATGACACCATGGGTGCCAGCACCTGCGTCGCCTGCGGTGAGTGTGTCCAGGCCTGTCCCACCGGTGCCCTCATGGAGGCGACACTGGTAGACGAACAGGGTGTCGGCAGAACCGACGGGCTCAGGGAGGTTGACAGCGTCTGTCCCTTCTGTGGCGTGGGTTGCCAGCTCACCTATCAGGTGAGGGACAATCGCATCGCCGCGGTGCAGGGCCGTTCCGGGCCCGCCAACGAGAACCGCCTGTGTGTCAAGGGTCGCTTCGGTTTCGATTACATCAACAGTCCGCAGCGGCTGACCAAACCGCT
>JBDNAP010000513.1:0-8120 GCA_039768325.1 Thiogranum sp. | reverse complement strand
GTCCCCTGGGGGACAAGGTGAATCGCCATTTGGCGAGAGAGGGTCCCCTGGGGGACAAGGTGAATCGCCATTTGGCGAGAGAGGGTCCCCTGGGGGAAAGGGCGCCCTGGGGCATGGCGTGTCCTGGAATCGGATGCCCAATTACTTACGAACTTCTCAGTTATTCAAAGTCCGCACCATCCCGGCGTACGCTTCAAACCTTCTTCCAGTTGCACCTTGGGCTGCCAGTCCAGCACCTTCTGTATGGCTTCGTTATCGCAAACCCAGTCAGGATGACGCAACTCACGCAGCTTTTCCGGTGTCAGCATCGGTGCATAACCGAGCCACCGTGCCAGTCTGCGATTGATCCAGGCTGGCACGTTCAACATCACCGAAGGCACTGCAAACTCGCGCACGGGACGCTGACAAAGGCGGGACACAGTTGCCGATACATCGCTCCAGCTGTAACCACCTGACTTACCGTCATGCAGGCTATAGACACCACTTGGACAGGAATCCTGCAGCAGCCAGGCCTGGACAAGACGGGCGATATCCTGGGAATAAATCATTGAGAAACGTGCCTCCCTGCTGCCGAGCACGGGTGCGATTCCTTTCGCCATGAGTCGAAACAAGGGTAACAACTCACGGTCTCCCGGACCATAAACGGCTGGCGGCCGCAATGCGACCCAGTTCAGCGCCTGAGACTGTTGTGCAAGTACCTGCTCGCCTTTTTGCTTACTCGCCGCATAAAATGACAACCCGGGTTCGCGTGCTGCCAGCGAAGACAGGCAAAGCAGGCGGGGTGTTTGATGGCTGGCCAGCATGCTATCGACGAGATTCCGTACCCCGTCAACATTGACCCGATCGAACGCCTGCTGACTTGCGCCACGAACGGCACCCGCGCAATGCACGACGGCGCAGGTGTTGACTATCAGCTTTTGCAGCGACACCCGGTCATGGAGGTCACCGAGCATCCATTCATCGACGCAACCTTTTAAAAGCTGTGTACCGGATTCGGAGCGAACCAGCGCTCGCAACTTCCACCCCTCATCATGAAGCAGGCGGCATATCGTACGGCCTATAAAACCGTTCGCCCCGGTAACCGCTACCCATTCAGACATCGACTGATACCCTGCTGTTTGAATACTGGCCTCGATTTCTCACCACAACGGACACCCGGCAGAATATTCCTTATAACAAACTGCCCCTGACAGGCTGTTAGCCGCGATAGCATGACCGTTTGCCCTTTGTGACCCCTGGTTTATGTGGTGAGAACTGCAATCTGAATTTCAAACGGGCAAAAAATAACCGGCCAAAGCCGGTTATTCTGCATGGCAGGCAATCACTCGCGGCTAGCCTTGCTTGAGCTCCAGTACATCACTCATTTCTTCGGCCAGGGCATTTAAATCATGCGATTCAATGAAGTTCTGGCGCGCCTTGGAGCGTGACAATTTACCCGACGAGGTGCGTGGCAGTGTGTGCAGTGGTACCAGTTCGACGAATACGTCGATACCGAGTTCCAGATGGACCAGGCGGTTCAAACGGTCAACCAGGTTTGCCCGTATATTCGGATCTGTTTCACGGCACTGGACCACCAGCACACAGAGCTCTTCATCCCGAGGACTGGGTACCGAAAACGCCAGCGCATCACCCATGCGAACCTCCGGCTGGTGTTCAGCCAGATATTCGAGATCCTGCGGCCAGATATTACGGCCATTGATAATAATCAGATCCTTCTTGCGCCCGGTGATGATCAGGCTGCCGTCGACCTGGTAACCGACATCGCCGGTATTCAGCCAGCCGTCTTCAGACAAGGTGCCAGCCGTCTCTTCCGGCGCATTGAAGTAACCGGACATCACGCTGTCGCCACGAACAAATATAGTACCGCTGCGACGATCGGACAGGACCTTGCCTTCGTCATTGCGAATTTCCACTTCGTACCCTGGTAAGGGCTTGCCACACTCCACAAAACAACGCGCTCTACCGGGGTTCTCCAGGTTCGCAATCGGCAACGCTTCCTGGTAATCCGAGTGGTGGTCACCGTCCACACAATCCGTGGAATGCCCTTCGAACAGAGACGAAAAACTGATCGCCAGTGAACATTCGGCCATGCCGTAGCAGGCCAGGAACGCTTTTTCGTTGAATCCCGCCGGCGCCAGCGCCTGGGCAAAACGGGTCAGCGTTTCGGAACGAATCATTTCCGCGCCGACACCGGCCACCCGCCAGTTACTCAGATCGTACTTACCTGCTTCACCGGGACGCAGCCGCCGGGTGCATAATTCAAAACCAAATGGCGGACTGAACGAAATCGTTGCCCGGGTCTTTGTCATCAGGTTAAGCCATTGACGTGGACGCATGGCGAATTCACGTGTATCCAGGTAATCCACTGAAATCTGTGCCGCAACAGGCACCAGCACCAGACCGACCAGGCCCATGTCGTGATAGAACGGCAACCAGGAAAAACACCTGTCTCCCGGGCCTATCTTGACACCATGGCGTATAATGCCCGCCAGATTACTGAGCACGGCTTTCTGCTTTATGACAACACCGCGCGGGAAACGGGTGCTCCCCGAAGTGTACTGGATGTAAGCAATGTCGCCCGGTTCGACCGCCGGCAATTCGATATCAGCTTCCGGCAGAGCATCGAAAACCGACGGGTCTCCGATCAGTTTCAGTCCAAGACCCTCACCAGCTTCTGCGAGGAAGGACGCATATCCACTCGGCGCCATAGCGATGACGGCTTCACTGCATTTCAGCAGACCGTGCAACTGGGTGACGTAAACCGTATGTCCGCCCAGACTGACCGACGCGGGCAGGGCAACGGGAACCAGGCCCGCATACTGACAGGCAAAAAAGAAGCGCAGGAAATCCGGGTTGGTCTCTGCCACTAACGCAACATGATTACCCTTCTGCAGGCCCATGCCCAGCAGCTTCCGCGCCAGCACACGAGACTGCTCACGTAACTCTGCATACGCAAGCGTCGCATAAAGCTCACCCCTGCCCGTGTAAAAATTTGCACCGGTATCGCCCTTGGCCGAGTAATCCAGTGCTTCAGTCAGGGTGGCAAAATCAGCGGCACGAAATGGCAGGTTATGTACAGTTGGTGTCGATACTGTGCCCAAAAGACTTTTCCCTTTGAGGTTTAACGATTTCCGGTTTCCGTTCGAAGACAGGAAGACCCCAAAAAAGTTTACTGACCGCTAGCAGGTAGCAATCCGCTGCCACACGAACAGAAAACGCGGCGATTTTCTGTGGCAACTGTCAAATTGCAAACAATCGTTGTATTTTCCCAACGAATTTGTCTGCTTCCTGCTATTCCGCTAGTTGGTTGTGCATTATTCATACAATAGGGTAAAAACACAATACTTTTTTCAAAATAATTTCAGAACTCCATCGGCACCCGGGGAAATTATTTGAATTTTGTCGTAATTTAGCTACAAAACTAACTTCATTATCCTTACGACCTGTATTGCCTCAAACACATCTGAATCCTGTCTGCCCAGGAAGCAATTTACAGGCCATGATGGTCACGATGATTCCGGGTTAGCAGTTTACTCATTGCGTCGCAAGCCGGGTGCGAACCGTTTCACAGATTCGGCCGCCAGTTGGCAGGCCACAGATCAGCCGGGTATGATCGTTGCCTTTATACAACGAAGCAGTATTGCGATGTCCCAGACCAAGGACGATGTGACCATCCAGGTGGTGAACAACCGGGCCCGGCTGAAGGAGTTCATCCAGCTACCGCAGGCATTCTACCAGCATGACACCAACTGGGTTAAGCCTTTATATCTGGAACAAAAAGAACGCTTCAGCGATAAAAATCCGTTTTTTCAGCATGCCCGCTGGCAAGCCTGGATTGCCAGACGCGGACAACGTCCGGTCGGGAGAATCAGCGCACAGATCGATGAACTGCACCTGCAGCGCCACCAGGACCAGACCGGGCACTTCGGCTGTCTGGAAGCGGAAGATGATGCGGATGTCTTCAGAGCCCTGTTTGAAGTGGCCGAAAACTGGCTCAAGGCCGAAGGTATGAGTCGCGTCACCGGGCCGTTCAACCTTTCCATCAACGAGGAGTGCGGCTTACTGATAGACGGCTTCGACACCCCGCCACGCATCATGATGGGGCACGGCCGCCCTTTTTATGGGCAACAGGTCGAGGCCCAGGGCTACCGGAAAGCCAAGGATCTGCTTGCCTATCACTGCCCGCCCGATTACGAAACACCCGGAACGATGACCAGACTGGCCGAAAAGGCCGGCAAGCGGGTGCGGATTCGCCACCTGAATCGCAAGGATCTGCACAACGAATTAATAATCCTGCGTGATATATTCAATGATGCCTGGTCGGAAAACTGGGGATTTGTTCCTTTCACCGAGGCTGAATTCAACGAGGTGGGGAAAATCATGACCCTGCTGCTTGACGACGACTTCGTCCAGATTGCCGAGGTCGACGGTGAGCCCGCCGCCATGCTCATTGTGCTGCCGAATATCAACGAAATCATTCATGACCTGGATGGCCGCCTGTTTCCCTTCGGTTGGCTGAAACTGCTGTGGCGCCTGAAAGTGAAGTATCCCAAATCTGCCCGCATCCCGCTGATGGGCGTCATCCGCAAATACCAACGCAGCCGTCTGGGCCCGACACTGGCTTTCATGGTGACCGATGCCGCCAAGCAGCCGGTGATCCGCCGCGGCATCAGGGAGATGGAAATGTCCTGGATACTCGAGGATAACGCCGGTATGCGCAGCATCATCGAAGCACTCAGCGGTGTGGCCTACAAGACCTATCGACTGTATGAAAAAACCCTCTGATTTCCGCCCTCTATGACCTCAACTGAATTTACCGCTGTTATCCTGGCCGCCGACAGGAATGCGCATGACCCGCTGGTACAGGCATCCAACGCCTGCTGCAAAGCCCTGGTGGAAGTCGATGGGGTACCGATGCTGCAGCGTGTTGTCGCGGCACTGCAGGACAGTGAACATATTGACAACATCCTGCTTTCCGGACCGGCACGCCAACAACTGGCGAGCAACGCATTTCTCGACCACGCCGTGAACAAGCGGCAGATCAGCTGGCTGGCGCCACAGGACAGCCCCAGCAGCAGCGCCTACCAGGCCATGCAGAACCTGCCACAACACAGCCCGGTGTTGGTCACTACCGCAGACCATCCGCTATTGACCGCCGAAATTGTCGACTACTTTCTTGGCAATGCCCTGCGGACCGGAGCGGATGTCGCCGTTGGTGTGATAAATTTTTCCGCCATCGCGAAAAAATTCCCGAACGCAAAAAAAACCGTCACGCGGCTCAGGGACGGCGGTTACTGTGGTTGCAATCTTTTTGCCTTCCTGACCCCGCAGTCCCAGGGGGTGGCGGCAGCGTGGCGCAAGGTTGAGCAGCAGCGCAAGAATCCCTTACGGATTATCAGTCAGCTGGGGTGGTGGTCGGTATTGCGTTACCTGCTGGGCCGCATGACGCTCGACAAAGCATTGGCGGAACTCTCCGCGCGCCTGAAGGTTTGTATCAAACCGGTTCACCTGCCGTTCCCGGAAGCTGCCATAGACGTCGATTCCATCGCTGATCAGAAACTGGTGGAAGAAATCACCGGTACCGACAAATGATGCTCGTGCTGCAGGAAAAACCTGTCGTGCTCCGGTTGATAAGCACGTACGCTGACCCGAACTGACCAGTGATCACCTGCGCGCAACACCTTATACAGGTAGTATTGTGCACACCGCCCGGCCTGATGGCCGATCGCCGATGCCGAAGGAATACCGAATACGGGTATCTTGCCTTGACCGTGCGGAATCCCGGCCTCGATGGTGCGATGGCTGTGCCCGTGTAGAACCAGTTCTGCACCATCACGTTCAAGAAGGGCACAAAGCGCTTTGCCGTCAGTCAGCCGTTTGCGCCATTTTTCATCTTCCACACGCGGCGGATGATGCAGTAGAACGATGCGAAACAAACCCTGCCCAGCCGCTTGCCGCAATAGCACCGATAAACGCTGTCTCTGTTGCAGGCCCAGCGAACCGGTTGCCAGAAAAGGCGCCGAGGCACTGGCGCTCGACAAACCGATCAGAGCCACCCCGTTGCGGATGCGCAAACTCGGAAACAAGCGGGCATTGCCCGACTCCGGAAATTCCTCCAGCTCAGGATCGGATTGCATATACGGCTGCCACAGTGAAAACGTACTTGACCAGGGTGTCCGCACATAGGCGTCGTGATTACCCGGAACCACAGTCACTCGATCCGCAGCACCCAGACGATCCAGCCACCGGCGCGCCTGACGGAATTCGTCCGGCAGGCCGATATGCGTCAGATCCCCGGTAATGACGATATGTTCCGGCCGTGTCTGCCTGAGGTCGGCCAGCAATGCATCGAGCACTTCACTGCGGTGTTCCGCGCGCCGCTTGCGGTGCCAGGACAGGTAACCCAGCACGCGCTTGTTCATCAGCTGCCGCCAACGCACACGCTGCAGCGACGTCAGATGCGGGTCCGAAAGCTGCGCAAAATACAGCCCGGCATGATCGGGCGCCTTCATCTCTGACAAATATTTCTCAAGCAAATTTGTTGATTTATCCACATTGATTTAGGATGCCAGGCAAATCTCATTAATCAGCTCGCACCAGTCCGTTGAATGCCCACCAGCCTACAAACAGTCGACCCACCATCGGCCTTATCAGTAATCCAAACAGCCGCCGCAACCGCTCAAAACTTGCGGCCGTAGAAGCTATTGTCGCAAATCACCCGAATATCCACCATCACATCACGCAAAGCACCGATGAAATACCGCGCGCACTCCAGGGTTTCGCACAGCAGGGTGTGGACATACTGGCTGTCAATGGTGGCGACGGGACGATGGCACAGGTATTCAGCGAACTTCTCGTACACCGCCCTTTTTCCGGATTACCTTCGGTTATCCTGCTGCCGGGTGGAACCACCAATATGAATGTCGGCGACGTCGGTCTGCGCGGCAAGCTGATTCCAGCTGTGCGCCGCATGGCGAATTGGGCCGAGCAGGGTTCGGACGAAGTCGAACGCCTGACGCGCCCCATTCTTCGCATCGAAGGCTGCGTAGACGGGAGAATTATCTGCGGCATGTTTTTTGGTACAGGGACTATCATTCGCGGCATTGAATACTACCACCACACAGTTAACAGCATGGGTATCACAGACGAACTCGGCCCTGGCGTTGTCACCCTGCGCACCATCTGGGGTATTGCGCGCAAAGAGCCCGCGTTTTCCGACCCGAGCCCGATCCGCATCGAATTCGATGCGGCGGCAGATTCTCAAACCCGGCAGGTGGTGTTGCTTCTCATCAGTTCGCTGGAACGATTATTCCTGGGATTTCGGCCCTACTGGGGCGTCGAAAATGCACCCCTGCATTGCACCTGGGTGCAACGACCCACCGGCAAAGTGTTTCGCGCCTTTCATTCCGTACTGCGCGGCAGGCCCAATCGGCATGCGGGACAGGAAAACGGTTATTTCAGCCATAATGCCGGAGAGATCCGCCTGTGGATGAACGGAGCCTTTGCCGTCGATGGTGAGATTTATCATGCCAGCACAACACATGGCCCTGTCATCGTCAGCAATGGCGGCGATATCGAATTTATACGCCTCGGTCATTAGGACCTGTTGACAGGATGAAAACGGCAGCGGCACAGAACCAACTGGGTAGAGCCATTGGTGACCTCGCCACTTCGCCGCAGCATCCGGCTCTCACCCATCTGGTTGCAGCCCTGAAAGACAGGCATGGTGACTGCGTCGCCGCTGTGCTGTTCTATGGTTCCTGTCTGCGCAGTGGCGATCCCTACGACGGCCTTGTCGATCTGTACCTGATCGTCGATCAGTACCGCTGCGCCAACACCGGCCTGGTCAAGGCGTTGTGGAACTGGCTGCTGCCGCCGAACGTGTTTTATGCGGAATTTACTCACAATGGGAAAACGGTGCGCAGCAAATACGCCGTAGTCTCGCTTGCCGATCTGAACAAGGGAACCTCGCAGCGCTGGTTCCATTCCTACCTGTGGGGGCGTTTCAGCCAGCCGACAGCGCTTGCCTGGTGCCGTGACGACACTATCCGGGACACTATCGAAAGCGACCTGGCGCAATCAGTGGTGACTTTTTTGAACCGGGCGCTGCCCGCCCTGCC
>JBDNAP010000512.1:0-4471 GCA_039768325.1 Thiogranum sp. | reverse complement strand
CTGGCGTCGCTGACAACCAGGACGCAAGGGTCGTCTCCAGAGGATCTATAGTGCCGATCCCTGTATATTGCTCCGATCGCGACCGGTGCGATGTTGGCAGGATAAGTGACCGTTCGCTCGATGAGCAGACGGTGGTGCGGGCGATGCCGTGCACTCCTCCCCTGCCCCCGGCTCCGACGGACGCGTCTACGTCGGATCATCCGATCAAAGGTCTACGCTATCGATGCGTCCGGCGCCAAGCTGTGGGAGTACCTCACCGAAGGGAAAATGATATCGTCGCCGGCTATCGGCGCCGATGGCATGGTGTATGTGGGTTCTGGTGACGGTAAACGTTTACGCGGTCAAACTGGAGCTGCGCGGCACCCCGGCGTCCAGCGCGCCCTGCCCTGGCCCATGTTCCACCACGACCGCAGTCACACCGGCCGCATGGACCCGTAGCCAACAGGGTATCGGTGACAACACCGCACTGTGAATCGCGGGTGCATTCAATCGAGTCCGTCAGGGAGACCGGCGGTCATCCGTCGCTCACGCCTCATCCAGTGGGAGACTGAAGCCAAACACCGCACCGTTCGAGGGCACCTTGGCCACCCAGAGTTTCCCGCCGTGAGCCTCGATAATCGAGCGGCTGATGGAAAGTCCCATCCCCATGCCAGTACCCTTGTTGGTCTGGAAGGGATTGAAGAGAGTGTCGATCATCTGCTCATCGACGCCCGGCCCGTTGTCGCTGACGGTCACCTCGACCAGATTCCCGTTCCCTTGCATCCTGTGCGTTTTCATCACCACGCGGCCCTCTCTGGTACCAGCATTCTGTATCGCTTCAAGACTGTTGCGCACCAGGTTCAAAAGCACCTGTTCAATCTGGACCTTGTCAACCAGGACCCTGCAGTCATGGCCACAGTGATTAAACTCGACTTTCACATGGCTGTTGCGAAGTTCCCATTCGAGCAAATCGATGACATCCCGAATCAGTTGGTCTATATCGACGGATTCTTTTTGTGTCGTGCCCTTGCTGACAAAATCGCGCAATCGCCGGATGATATCGCCCGCCCGATGGGTTTGTTCCAGGGCCCGCCCCAGAATATCACCGAGCCTGTCGGGCATGGCCGGCTGTTCCTCGACCATCTTCTGGGCCGTTTCGCAATAACTGGCCACAGCTGTCAGTGGCTGATTCAGTTCATGCGCCATGCCAGAGGCCATTTCTCCCATGGTACTCAAGCGCATGACATGTACCAGCTCTTCCTGGTGATGCTTGGCCTCTTCCTCGGCCCGTTTACGATCAGAGATATCCCAAATGACACCGACGTAGTTAGTCGTTTTACCCCAGTTATCCTTGATCGCGCTGATCGTCAGCCACTGGGGAAAGACCTCACCGTTCTTGCGGCGGTTCCAGATTTCCCCCTGCCAGTGACCCAGCGTCAGAATTGCATTCCACATTGATACATAGAATTGACGACCCTGTCTGTTGGAACTGAGAATGCGCGGATTTTCGCCGATGACCTCCTTGGCTTCATATTGCGTTATCGTCGTAAAGGCTGGATTGACGAATTGAATCATGCCTTCGACATCTGTGATCAGGATCCCCTCGGACGTGTTCTCGAACACGCTTGCGGCAAGACGCTGCCGCTCATCCGCCCGTTTACGCTCGGTTATGTCACGGACAAGGTGGATCACGAGCTCCCGGCCGTGCACGACCACCCGGGTGAGAGCGAGCTCGATAGGGAAGGTGCTGCCGTCTGATCGGCGACCGCGCATCTCACATTCATTGGCGTCGAATGATGGAATAACCAGCTCCGCTCCACTGCCCAGGTGGTCGCGGTAGACATGCTGACAGCCCTCATAGAGCAGCATGGTAAAATCCCGGCCGAGCAATTCGCCATTATCGTATTTGAACATCGCTTCTGCGGGAGGGTTGATCGATTCGATACGCCCATTCTCGTCCACAGTGACAATGCCGTCGATGACGTTATCCATGATGGTATTGATACGCGCCGAACTGTCGCTCAGCGCCTCCCGCTGGCGCATGGTCCGCCTGAGCAGCTGCACGCTGAGCGCGGATGCTATCAATGCCACCAGAAGCATCATGTAGAGACGCTTGAAATTGTCCCGCTGCTGGACCGACAGGTCTTGTTCAAGCTCGAGCACCGTATCGTTGGACTTGAGGATATAATCCAGCCCGTCCTGGAAGCGCTGGTCCATGATGGCCATTCGCTTGGCCGCCTCGGTTTCCTTTTCGCGGATTGCCTCTTCGGGTGCCATGGTCAGGCGCAATGACTCGCGCTGCTCGGTAAGATCGAAAATCTCCTGAGCGAGTACGGTAAGGGTGCCGCGTTCAACTTCCAGGGCATCGAGTAAAGGGGTCAGCGCGCGGTTGCCGCGGGTCCATTCCCGTACGACATCGCTGGCCGTTTCGAATTTCTCTGCATATACATCGAACGCCGCGCGCTGTTTATCGACTTCGTAGTTCTCCAGCACATCATTTCCCGGCCGGTTCAAGTTACGCCAGGTCTCGATCAGGTTTTCGAAGTTACTGCTCAGCCGGTGCAGGTCGTTGGCCTCGGACCAGATTGCCTCGATACTCAACAACAGATTGCCGCTCCAGCCGAGGAACAGGATGATCATGAGCCATGCGGCTGGATACATGGCCTTCATATCGCCACGCCCGGGCCGAGGCAGCAACTGTCAAGGTTTGATATTGTTATTGATCTGGTGTCCACCACGTTATCCCTCATCCGGGCAAGGTGTAGACCGGTTACGTTCATTGCCCTGGCAATCGCGGCGGCAGTGCAATGCGTAGTATTTTTTCTTTTCAATTGGCGAAATACTAACAAGAACCTCAGTATTTCGCCATATCCGGAAAACACCACAAGCTGTAACACCTTGACCGGGGAACTCTAGCAGACAGGTTCGGCACAGGCTTCCAAACCTGAATCGGCCCGCTTTCAGCTTGCGCCGGAAAACCGTGCCCACAGTTTCGCAGAGGGTCCAGGCAGGCATCAGCGGCGGAACCCGGTAGGTCGATTCGCGCCAGAATCCAGAAACAACACTGATCTATAAATAAAGTAATTTGATAACCCACCAAAACGCTATAAATGTTTTCCACAAACGCTGTGGATAAGTCTGTGGATGAGACTGCACCAAAGCCCGGGAATCCTTATATCATCGGGTTTCTCATTAAATTGGCTATTTTTTAGACAATTTATCTATTACTAATAAATACAATGCATTACATTGCTTTTATAGACTAACAGTCAAGTTTATGCCGTTTCGTGCAGGCCTTTATCGACTATTGCATCACCGCTGTGAATAACACCTCTTGCGCAGAAGGCCATCTGGCGAAAAGTCAACCTCGGAAAACTACGTAGACAAGCAAGCCCTGGGAGTGCGATAACAGGCCCCACAGCCTGCAAATCAGCGGCCAACGGATACGCCTGCCCGGCGTTCGTACCAGCCACGGGTGCTGTTGGCAATTTTAACCACGGAGAGCATAACCGGCACTTCCACCAGGACACCGACGACCGTCGCCAGCGCGGCACCGGAGTCAAAACCAAACAGCACAATGGCAGTGGCCACGGCCAGTTCAAAAAAGTTGCTGGCCCCAATCAACGCTGAGGGTGCGGCAACACAGTGCGCCACACCCAGACTCCGATTCAGTAAGTACGCCAAACCCGAATTGAAATAGACTTGAATCAGGATCGGAACGGCCAGCATCACAATGATCAATGGCTGACTTAAAATCTGATCGCCCTGAAAGCCGAATAATATGACCAGTGTCACCAGCAGAGCGCCAAGCGATACCGGGTGCATTACCTTTAACAAACGGTTCAAACGAGATTCACCACCGCGGCCCAGCAGATACCTGCGCCACCCCTGTGCCAATGCAACCGGGATGACAATATAGAGCAATACCGACAGAAACAGTGTTGCCCAGGGCACGGTGATCGCCGACAGTCCAAGCAACAGACCTACAATCGGTGCAAAGGCGAATATCATGATGGTGTCATTCAGTGCCACCTGGGTCAGCGTAAAGTGTGGCTCACCATCCGACAGATGGCTCCATACAAAGACCATGGCCGTACAGGGCGCGGCGGCAAGTATGATGAGACCTGCGATATAGGAGTCGATTTGTTCAGCCGGCAAGTGCGGCGCGAAGATGCCGCGAATAAAAATCCAGCCAAACAATGCCATTGAGAACGGCTTTACGGCCCAGTTGACGAACAAGGTTACACCGACCCCTTTCCAGTGCTGCTTGACCTGGTGCATGGCGGAAAAGTCGATTTTGAGGAGCATCGGTACAATCATCAGCCAGATCAGAAGCGCTACCGGCAGATTCACCTGGGCAACTTCCATTCTGCCAATCAGCTGGAAGGGTTCAGTGAAGATATGTCCCAGCGCAATACCGGCAATGATGCAGACAAACACCCACACCGTCAGGTAACGTTCGAAAAACCCCATATCCGCGTTGCTGGCCCGT
>JBDNAP010000088.1:0-3091 GCA_039768325.1 Thiogranum sp. | reverse complement strand
TCGCACGGTAACTTCTGACTGCCAGCGTCAAAGTGTAATTCAAAAAGATTTGTAATCTCCAGACTGACTTCTTTCAGCGTCCTGTTGCGTGGTCGACAAAACAATCTTAGTTTTTCCAGTGCTGCCATCCGCGAGAGGCCACAGCTAACCATGACCAGTCCGACCGCAATACCCACAACCCCGGAGACTTCCACTGCTCGCACCAGGTTACCGATTTCACTGGCCCGAGCCAACGCAGTATCAATGGCCAGTTCCACCTGTTTTGGAGTAGCCGGTTTCACCAGGTAACCCAGGGCACCGAAACGTGCCGCACGTTGCATAACGGTTTCATCTGCAAACGCGGAAAGCATTATGAACGGGATTTTCTGTCGGTGCAGCGTGCTGGCGACGTCAAGACCAGACTTTCCCGGCATACGGTAGTCGAGAATAACTAAATCAAAGGGATTGGCAATGCACATGGCTATGGCGTCGGAACCTGAATCTGTAACCGACACCGAAAACCGCTCTGCATTGATGCCGCCCTGCAGGAGAAGCCTGATCATCGGGTCATCGTCAACGATCAGGATATCCAGCAGGCGATTCTCTACTGCTTTCTTAGTCTTGTCAGCTCGCATTGGGATTACTTGATAAACCTGACGCCGCAACGGTCGAGGTATATGGCAACCAGGTCGGGCCGATTCGTCGCACACTGTTTCAGTAGTTCAAAGAACCGTTTCCTGCTCAGAACAACAACCGATGAGGCTTCAGTAGTTGACCGCTCATTTTCTAATCGATTTGTGAGTTCGGTCGGACTTTTCTCGAGAAGCTTGACGGGTGGCACTTCCAATCCCTGCGCCAAACGCTCAAGATTATCAATACCCATATTGTGTTCACTACGCTCGACGGAGCCGATATATGATCGGTTCAGGCCACAAAGTTCGGCCAGCACCCCCTGTGAATACCCTCTCCCTAAACGATAGTCGCGGACGTTAAGACCAATTCTCTCACGTAACTTATTAAATTCCATGTAAATTTCTCCAATGTAACATCCAGGTATCTGTGCGTCGATCCGGTGCAATCGTGCAGAGCCAGCCGCTGAAACCAACATCCACATCCTGAAAAGGAAGTTTGATTACCGCGAATGGGGTGAAATTGGGGCCAACCCATGGCGCACCACTCCATGACAAACTGAGCCCCTGCGCCTGAATACAGATCACCACTCCACGCAACATAGTAGTCACAGTGTTGGCCGTCCAAAAGTAAGTTGGCGGAATGCAATGGACTGGCGCCAGCAGGTATATTCAGGCATGCGAAGTATGACAATGCGTACCACACTTCGATGAATGGGCAAATTCAGGACCCAGAGCAGCTGTGGGACAGCTACCGGGAATAAAAACACAAAAACAGTTTCAGTTCAAGAACAGACCAGAGCGCCCTGAAACTGATGTCCGGGCCTATTCCGCTGCGAGATCGCGTCGATTTCGTTGAACACTTCGACTAAACACTTGAGGTTAATCGCCGATACAATGCCTGCTATCCTGTAGCCTGGGTGCAGCAATTTAACAGGGAGTCTGTCGGACTCAGGCTCCTGGACTGTATCATACGGAATCAGGGAACCCGACCGCATTCGTGCACCGCCATGGCAACTGTACTCATTATTGACGACCAGGCAACCAGCCGGCAAATTCTGGCGCAAATCGTCAGATCAATCGATGCCGGCCTGCTTGTGGAACCCTTCGAACATGCCCAGGCTGCGCTGGACTGGCTGGAGCGGTCCACACCAGACCTGATACTCACCGATTATAAAATGCCCGGCATGGATGGCATCGAGTTTCTTCGACTGGCACGCAACCTGCCGACGGCACAACATGTGCCGATTATTATGATTACTTCACACGAACAGACTGAAATCCGCCATAAGGCACTGGAGCTCGGTGCGACGGATTTCCTGAACAAACCGATTGATCACACCGAATGCCGGGCCCGCTTTCGCAACCTCCTGCAACTGCAGCAGCAACGTCTGATTATCGAAAACCGTGCCAACTGGCTGGAAGACAAGGTCGCCGAAGCAACGTATGCCATCCACATGCGCGAACACGAAACGCTTTTACGCCTCGGTAAGGCGGGTGAGTACCGCGATGAGGAAACTGGAAATCACGTTATTCGCATGGCGGAGTACTCACGCCTGATCGCCAGGCAACTGGGGCTTGATGAAGATGAATGCGAAACGATTGAACTGGCGGCACCGATGCACGATATCGGAAAAATCGGTATCCCCGATCAGATACTGCTAAAACCGGGCAAATTATCTGTAGAGGAATTCGCTATCATAAAGCAACATACCTATATTGGTTACGAGATCCTCAAAGACAGTCCGTCCAAATACATTCAGATGGGCGCCGTTATCGCGCTGGGACACCATGAAAAATTTAATGGCAGCGGTTACCCGCAGGGATTGCGGGAAGAGGATATCCCTCTGGTGGCGCGTATCGTGGCCGTGGCCGACGTCTATGACGCACTCTCATCAAAGCGCTGCTACAAAGCTGCCTGGTCTCACCATGACGTACTGAACATGATAAATGAACAGTCAGGTCAGCACTTCGATCCGCGGTGTGTGCAGGCATTCATCAGTCAACTCGAGGAAGTCCGTACCATTCAGGCCCGCTTCACCGATGAGCAGAACAGCGCCTAGGCAATCTGTCTGAACTCAGTTGCTCTGATAGAAACGAGGCACACGTGATGTGACTCCGCACAACAGTTCATAACTGATCGTGCCGGCATGTTGTGCGACCTTCTCAACAGGAATACCTGCACCCCACAGCGTTACAATATCGCCTGCTTTGGCATCCGGCTGCTTGCGCAGATCTACACAGACCATATCCATGGAAACACGTCCCACCAGCGTTACGGTTTTTCCATTTACCAGCAAGGGTGTTCCACTCGGGGCGTGGCGAGGATAGCCATCACCATAGCCGATTGCCACCACGCCGATCCGCATATCCTGCGGACAGACCCACTCCTGCCCGTAACCAATGCTCTCGCCTTTGGCCCGCTGGTGTACAGCCATCAAGCGGGATTCCAATGTCATCACGGGCTGTAAATCTGCCTCCAG
>JBDNAP010000511.1:0-3186 GCA_039768325.1 Thiogranum sp. | reverse complement strand
ACATTTAAATCGTGTTAAGCGGCAGGAGGAATGCACCTTGTCTTGCTATACAGGAGAGTTTTGAATCGTGTTTGAAGCTGTTGGATCGCGCCAATAGGTAATTAATTGTATATATATCCATATAATGAAATTTATATGGATTTAAACACGTGGTATTCGTGTATGACTCTGAAAAGAGTCTATAATCTGTGCGCAAATCATCCAATTGGATGTTTATGTCACGGTCTTGAATCCGGGATTTAAGTAGTCGCGATAATAAATGGTAGCAATGTAAGGAAACCGGCACAGGACCATGGCCAACCATTCTGAAAACAGAGACATCACCTGGCAACCACAGCAGCCTGCAGGGTACCGCAGCTTTCCGGCTGACAGCTACGAACCGGACTGCGTGGTGCGGATTCACACGCTCGGGCGCTTCGGTGTCAAGCTGCAGGGGCAGCAGATGGTTTTTTCAGCTTCCCGCCAGCAGCGTGCGCTTGAGCTGCTGCAGGCGCTGATTGCTTATGGCGGGCGGAATGTCAGCATCGAACTCCTGAGTCAGGCCCTGTGGCCTGACGCTGATGGGGATATTGCCAAGAACACCTTTGATGTCACCCTGCACAGGTTAAGAAATTTATTCAAAATCAAGGAATTACTAATTGTTCGAGAGAGCCGCCTGACCCTGAACAATAAACTCGCCTGGGTGGACGCCTGGCTACTTGAACAGCTGGTCAACCATTGCCGCCCCCTGCTCGAGCGAGCTGGTGAGCCAGCCGTGGCACGTGAACTGGCGCGCTGCAGCGAGCGCATGCAACTTGTTTATCAGGGTGGCTTTCTCGAACGCGAACCTGTCCGGCCCTGGGCGATCAGCCTGCGTGAACGGCTGCGCAGTAAGGTATTGTTCTATTTGATCGATGCCGGACACACCTGGGAAACCCTGGGCGACACGGAACGCGCAATCCGCTGTTATCGCAAGGGTTTGGAGATCGAGCCCCTGGCGGAAGAGCTGTACCAGAACCTGATCCGCTGTTACCGGGACAATCAGCGGGTGGCCGAGGCGATGGCCACCTTTCGCCGCTGCAAGCAGGTTCTGGCCGATCAGCTGCAGATTTCACCGGCCCAGACCACCTGTGATCTTTACGCCACCCTCAAGGGATAAGCTGGCCCGTTTTTACTGTTTCCCCTCTTTTTTCTTTCGGCTGATCCTCCCTGAGCAGCCCTCGTCATGCTTGTTGTCTGTGCATTACATACACATGTCTATGCTTCCTGTAAGTCATCTGTAAGTCCGGTAGATCCATAGTAAGCAACATAAAGCGGATTTCGCTGGTGGAGGGGCCACGGACCGCATCCGGATTTCCGGAATGATCCCGCAGAGGATCCACCTCCTCACTGCACATAGCTGGTTTAAAGAAAGATCAGGCTGTCAGGCCGTTCAGACAAGTGGCGTGTACCAGCACTGATACGAAAGGGAACACTGGAGGGTATACGAGCATGACTTTAAATACACAAACCAACCAGCGTCTTGATCGACTCGGTCAGGATCAGCAAGTGACAAACTGGGGCCAGTTGCGCGAGACTCCCGCTGCCGACCAGCCCGTACGAATCCACACTCTGGGACGGTTCAGCATCCAGATGAATGGCAGTGCGATCAGTCTCGCCCAGGGCCGCAAACAGCGCCCATTTGAAATGCTGAAAGCACTGCTCGCCTTTGGCGGACGGGAAGTACATGCCGAACTGCTGAGTCAGGCGCTTTGGCCGGATGCAGACGGTGATGCCGCACAGAACTCCTTCGATGTCACCTTGTATCGGTTGCGCCGGGTTTTCGGTTTAAAGGATCTTTTCATTGTGCAGGATCGCCGCCTGACTCTTAACAGCAAACAGGCCTGGGTTGACGCCTGGGAGTTCGAAAGGTTGGTGAATCAGGGAGAGCGTCTGTTCAATCACAGCTACGCTCCTGATATGGCAGATGAGCTGGCTGTCAACAGCGACCGATTACTCTATCTCTACCAGGGTTCGTTCCTGGAACGCGAAGCCATGAACGGCTGGACATTGGGACTGCGTGAGCGACTCCGCAGTAAATTGCTTCGCTATATTCTGGACACTGGCCACGTGTGGGAAGGTCGCCAGGACTGGGATATCGCCATTCGCCTTTACCGCAAGGGCCTCGAAATCGACCCGCGTATCGAGGCATTCTATCAGCGCATGATGATCTGCTATACGGAAAGCGGTCGCATCGCAGAGGCGCTGGCAACTTATCATCATTGTGACGACATACTGCAGGGCCAGCTACAGATCACTCCCAGCCCGGAAACCGTCGCACTTTATGAAGCATTGAGAAACTGAGTTTCTTTCTCAGAGTAATTACCCCTCGTTTATACCCCGGGTTTTCCCGGGGTTTTTTTGTGCCCTTGCAACCACCCAGGCAACTGTAAGTATTGCCGGATATCTGCTGAATAGCGGGGCTCTGTAAGCCTGCGCGCGCATCTTGGGCCACGAAGATCACCCTCAGCGCAGTGCCCAGGCAATCGTATTGGGGAACTACGCTGCCTGGTTTAAATAAAAAATCCGATATTTTGCCGGAATGTAAATCGTCTGTAAGGCCATATGCTGCATAGTGAGCTACGTATTAGTACTACAAAAAGAAGTGTGGGAGCAGTGAGGATGGAGAACTACGTTGTTCGTATATACCGCCGGGATTACAGCGATCCGGAAAGACTGACCGGTCTGCTCGAGTCGGTGGAACGGGGGACGCGAGCCCCATTTCAATCACTGAGCGGTCTGCGCGAATTACTGGTGCCGGTGACCGACCGGGAAAAACAGCCGGCGGAGAGTCTGTCGGAAACGAACAGCTGAGTATTTGCCGACAACCGGCATTGGATTCCTTTGCAGAGCCGAAAAATCATCAACACCGGGAAATGCAGAACAGGCGGCGGGGGAGGTGTCCAGAAAAATCCAGCGTGCTCTGTCGGGCAGCCTGGTCACAGGGTCTAGTCCAGGCTCAAGGCCAGCAACAGCGCGTCTTCCCGTCCTTCGTCGGCCGGATAGTAGTTGCGTCGCACACCAATTTCATTGAATCCCATTTTTTCATACAGACTGACCGCCGAGACGTTGGACGGACGAACTTCCAGCATGACAATATCCGCATCATGCCGGCGCGCCAGTTGCAGAAAGTGCTTCATCAATTTGCTGCCAATGCCCCTGCGCTGT
>JBDNAP010000510.1:0-4322 GCA_039768325.1 Thiogranum sp. | reverse complement strand
GTAGAGATCGGCCAGCTCCCCCTTTACGCAAATCGGCTTCGAGCTTCTCCAGATCCTGCCTCAGCTTGGTCTTCTCGGCCTCGGACTGCGTTGAATCAATCTGCTGGTTGAGGGTCTTGATATCCTGCAACAATTCATTTCTTAGTTTGGCGAAGGAGAGCAGCGTTGCAAGGGTGTCAGTATCCGCTGCAGTACCAGCAGCGGTAGTCGCGACAGTGGCAGGATCCGTCTGTCCCTGAACGATTATTGGCATGAAAAACAGAAAAATACCCGCCCACACCCCTGTTAACCGGAGCCAGTTCATTGCCAATCGATACTTTGTCATCTGTATACCTTTTTCTTCACTGAGCGAAGACAGTTGAATCCGAATGTCTGCAGCTGCTGTGGAGCATCCGCTTCCGACAGGCCATTTGGAGACGCAGCAGTCGTTCACGGCCCCCCCCTGTGAAGACTCGGATGCCATCCTCCAGAGATAACATGCCAAACAGAAAAATCGCGATGCCCGCGGCAATGGTCTTGCAGTTCGGACTCACCCAGAAACCATAGGCAAGCACCAGAAATATTGTCGGCAGCAGGATTTTTTTCAGCATAAACTCTATTCTGGCACGATTTAACTTTCCCGTTTATCCCCATCACATCAGGCGCTGTTATGCTTAATACATTGCCGCTCACGGAACTTAGTCACACGCTACGGTATTAGGAGATGATCCAGGCCTGGTCCCGGCAGCGCAGTTCATTAGCCTGCCTGCGCTTATGCTTCTCGGGTTCTGCAACCGCCACACTTGAGCGAACTGTGATCTGCGCGTAGAAGACCATGAGTATCGCGAATACGACAGCCATCACCGTAACAAATGGAATCTTTCAATTTGATTGACGCCGTCTTTACGCTGCAATCCAGCTTGGCAGGCAACGTCAGACGATGGGGAAACAACATCACCCGACTGCACAGCTGATTGCTCGGACCAGTTCTCATTTACCGGCCCGTACCAGACCGCCCAGCCCGGCCTGTATCAAGACCCCGGAAAGCAACTTCCTGATTTCGGCCGCCTTCTCTATCTGCAACGCTTCACTCAGCAGGGACTGCGCCTGTGCACGGGTGACGGTCCGAATCACAGATTTAATGCGTGGTAAATCCGCTGCGCTCAGACTGAGACTATGGATTCCCATCCCCACCAGCAGAATAGCCATGGCCGGGTCACCGGCCGCCTGGCCGCAGACGCTGACCGGTTTTTTATACTGTTCAGCCGCTTCCATGACCTGCTGCAGCGCTCTTATCACCGCCGGGTGGAGGGAATCAAACCGCGCGGCGACCCGCTCATTACCGCGATCCACCGCGAGCAGATATTGCGTGAGGTCATTGGTACCAATAGACAGAAAGTCGACGCGACGAGCCAGCGCAGCCGCCTGGTACACTGCCGAAGGCACCTCAATCATCAAGCCGCACGGCGGCAGAGTCACTTCCTCCCCTTGGTATTTCAGCTCCTGCCAGCTACGTCGAACCAGTTGAACCGCCTCTTCGGCCTCGTCAACACTGCCTACCATCGGTATCAGAATCCGCAGGTTCTCGAGTCCCGCCGACGCCCGCAGCATGGCGCGAAGCTGTGTGATAAGAATGACCGGATTATCCAGGGCAAAACGGATGCCCCGCCAGCCGAGCGCCGGATTTGGCTCGGTCACCGGAAAGTAAGGCAGCGTCTTGTCACCGCCGACATCCAGTGTCCGCAGTGTCACCGGATTGGGTGCAAAGGCCTCAAGGACCTGCCGATACAAGTTCCGTTGTTCTTCCTCACCCGGAAATTGCTCGTGCAGCATGAAAGGTAATTCTGTGCGATACAGACCGATGCCCTCGGCACCAACACTGAGCGACTGAGTTAGATCTTCCAGTATGCCGGCATTGGTATACAGCGCCACGCGAAACCCATCGAGCGTCTCCGCCGGCAGGTCTCTGAGGTTTTCCAATTCTCTTGATAACGCCTGCTCCTGGCGCTCCAGGCGCGAAAATTCCTGGCGTACCGCATGACCCGGATTGACGTAGAGTCTGCCGCGATAGCCGTCAACAATGAGCGCTGCGGCCTCGAGCTGGCTGAGCGGCACAAGACCCGCTGTACCCACCACCGCCGGTATCCCCATGGCACGGGCCAGGATGGCTAAATGCGAGAGGCTGGATCCGTGGCCGGAGATAACACCTGCGAGACGATCAACCGGCACTTTGCCCAGGTCGATGGGCCCCAGATCTTCCCCCACCAGTATTGTTCGCGCCGGGTAGTGCCGCTGTGCATCCCCGGATTGCAGGAGGTGTGCGAGGATACGCCGTCCAATGTCGCGGATATCGCGCGCCCGTTCCCTGAGATAGCCATCGTCTATTGCCATGAATTGATCGGCATACTCATCGATCGTGTCGCGCAGCGCCCCGGGCGCCCAATTGCCAGCATGAATCCTCTCCACCGTCGCCTCGACCAGCATGTCACTGGAAGCGATCATGGCCAGGGCTTCAAACAGTGCCAGATCTTGCGGGAGTAATGTATTGCCAAAGTCCGTCTGCAGGCGATGCAATTCGTTGACTACATTTCTCACCGCAGCATGAAACGCAGCTTCCTCCGCGTGTGGATCCTGCGGAATCCGGTCAGGAACGCTGTCAAGCTCCGCCGGTGAATAGGCGACAACACCAACGCCCGAAGCGACCCCTGGCGCACCGGCGATTGCATCCACGTAATGCTCGTGCTGGTGCTGGTTAATTGCGAAAAGATCAGCAGCGCCACTCGCCCTGGCAAGGGTTATAACGCCGGCCAGCTGCGCTGCCAGGGTAACGAGAAAAGCAACATCCGTATCCCGGTACCTGCGTACTTTGGCCTGTTGGACGACAATGACACCCAGCGTCTCACCACGGTGGATAACCGGCACACCAAGAAAACCGTGGTAGGGTGTTTCTTCGCATTGCGGTATCAACTTGAATCGGGGATGTCGGGCGGCATCGCGCACGTTGACGGGCGCCGAGTTTGTTGCAACCAGTCCGACAAGACCCTGGTCAGAATCCAGACGTACCTTGCCTATCGCTGCCGGGTTCAGGCCCTCTGTGGCCAATAGCGCAAGGGCTCCGGTGGTGGACTCGGTAAGATATATGGAACAGACATCCGTGTGCATGGTTTCCCTGACGTGTTTTACGACAATACGCGAGGCCGCAGGAAGATCAGGTGCACAGCTGACTTCTTGAACAATCCGTTGTAAAGAAACCAGTTTCCCGACCTTCGGCTTTTTCTGTGGTTCATACCGTGACAATTTCTCAATTCCCCGAGTCAATATCCTTGAATAGATCCCGATAGTGCTGATAATCGGTGTCTGGAAGGGTCAGATCAAGTAAGAATTACTTTCGCTGGTCTGGGTAAGGATATCTTGGAGCAGGTACGTGGCTACAGGAGCCAACACAATCACCAGGCTGAATAATGATATCAACCCGCATTAAAATACCCGTCATTGCAGCACCACCCTTGGGCGCGATACTGCAGCAAGACGGCCACTCTACAGTGCTTGTCTCTTTCTCGCGTTAATAATTCAATGCATGAGTCCATTGAATTACAGATGAGCCTGCTGCTGGCCGTCGCCCTGACCGGCCATCTGCTATCCACTCTCCTGCGACAACCCGCTGTGGTCGGACAAATCCTGGCCGGTTTAATCGTTGGGCCGAGTGTCTTTGGCTGGATTACGTATACCAGCTTTGTCGCCAATATCGCCCATCTCGGTGCTATTGTTCTACTGTTCGTCGTAGGCCTGGAATTCCGTGCCCGGGAGCTGGCAGCCATCCGCCCTTTTCTCATTGCGGTGGCCGGCGTCGTCGTACCTTGGCTCACGGGCTATCTGCTGGCCCGGTGGTTCGGCTTCGAGACAAGCCGCGCCATGCTGATCGGTGTGGCCCTGAGCGCCACCAGCATCGCCATTACAGCCGATACACTGCGCGAACTGGGCCGGCTCCAGTCGCCAGAGGCCAAACTGATTATCGGCGCAGCGGTGATTGACGACGTTCTGGCGTTGCTCGCCCTGTCATTGACAGACCAAGTCGGCAGCGGTGGTCTGCATCCCATTCTGATAGTACTGATGGCGGTTAAAGCAGGCGCGTTCATCGCTATTGGTGCGTGGCTTGGCCAGAGACTGCTCAAACGATTGTGCGAGAGAATCGACGGCTCGCAGCTCTCAGACCGGTCGCCGGAATTCGTATTCGTGCTGGGACTGCTGACTGCGTTTGTCTATGCACTAGTTGCAGAACATCTGGGTCTCTCGGCGATCGTCGGCGCATTTGTGGCGGGCGTTGTATTCGAGGGCATTCGTGT
>JBDNAP010000509.1:0-3913 GCA_039768325.1 Thiogranum sp. | reverse complement strand
GTCGGCGATTCACCTTGTGCCCCACCCCGGGCACCTTCTCCCCCAGGGGACTCTCTCTTGCTGCGCAATTCACCTTGTCTTGCCTGACGGCAATTCACCTTGTCCCCCAGGGCACCCTCTCTTGCCTGACGGCAATTCACCTTGTACTCAGGGCTCACATTAGGGGGCTCGATACACCTGAATGCAAGGATATCTCGACTTGACCTGAGGCCCCTTGAAGTTCAGTAAAATCCGTTGATCGTGTCTTTGAACTCTATCCGGAAAACAGTCAGGCCTGTTGCACCATCTGCCCTATCTTGCTGCCATTTTCACCAAAGCGCTCCCGCAGATACTCACGGAATTCCTTATTCAGCTCGTCGTGTTGAAGTGCATACTCGACAGTTGCCTTCAGATAACCCAGCTTGCTTCCGCAGTCGTAGCGCTCCCCCTTGAACTCGTAGGCCAGCACCTGTTCCTCCTTCAGGAGTGCAGCAATTGCATCGGTTAACTGGATTTCACCACCGGCGCCGCGCGGTGTCGACTCCAGTAAATCAAAGATTCTCGGGGTCAGAATATAGCGACCGACCACGGCCAGATTAGACGGCGCGCTGTCCGGACTTGGTTTCTCAACAATACTGGTGACACGGCTGAGTCCGCTCGTGATCGAATCGGCTTCAACGATGCCGTATTTTTCCGTGTCTTCTGCAGGCACCCTTTCGACACCCAGCACACTGCAGCGATTATATTCAAAGGTCGATGCCATTTGCTCCATACAGGGTGTATCGCCGCCATCGATCAGATCATCCGCCAGTATCACCGCAAAGGGTTCGTTGCCTACAACCTTCTTTGCACACAACACAGCATGACCCAACCCCAACGCCTCCGCCTGTCTGACATAGACGCAGGAAACACCTTTTGGCACCACATTCCGGACCAGATCCAGCAGACCCGCTTTCCCCTTGCGTTCCAGCTCGGTTTCCATTTCAAAATTCTTGTCGAAATGATCTTCGATAGCCCGCTTGCTGGAACTCGTCACAAATATCAGTTCGTCAACCCCGGCAGCGATCGCTTCTTCAGCAGCGTACTGAATCAGCGGTTTGTCCACGACCGGTAACATTTCCTTGGGGTTCGCCTTGGTTGCCGGCAGGAAGCGTGTCCCGAGCCCTGCGACAGGAAACACAGCCTTTCTTATCTTAATTTTGTTGCTACTCATTGCTTCACCTTCTCAGTGTAACGTCAGTGCTCCAACTTTTGATGCTACCTCGTCCTGCTTTGCTATTGTTATCGCTTCGTGCTTGGCCTTGGCATGATAACCGCTCCATTCCGGAACCAGCATTTTCATCAGACTGCGCACCTGTTTTTCGTCGTATGCCTCACAGGCCAGATTTATCTCATCCATCACTTCGTTGAGACGCTCCCACTCAAACTCCCGGTAACGCGCCAGCAATATTTTTTCATGGGTCGTACTCTGCAGCGCTTCCTTCTCGTGGAACAGTTCCTCGTAGAGTTTTTCCCCGGGACGCAGGCCGGTAAATATGATGTCGATGTCTTCGCCCGGCACTTTACCCGAAAGGCGGATCATTTCCTCTGCCAGATAGGCTATCTTTATGGGTTCCCCCATATCCAACACAAAGATCTCACTGCCCTTGCCCATGACGCTTGCCTGAAGTATCAGTTGACAAGACTCTCGTATTGTCATGAAATATCTTGTTATTTCACGATGGGTGACAGTCACGGGGCCGCCCGATTCGATCTGCTGACAAAACAGTGGAACGACACTTCCCGCAGATCCCAGTACGTTGCCGAAACGGACAGTCACAAAACGTGTCGCTGATCTCTGATTCAGGTTTTGACAGAAAATCTCCGCAGCCCGCTTGCTGGTACCCATCACATTGGCTGGATTGACGGCTTTGTCCGTGGAAATCATCACGAAAGTCTCGCAACCGAAGCGGTCCGCGAATTCAGCCATGGTTCGGGTACCCAGGATATTATTCCTGGCTGCCTCCCTGACCTGGCCCTCCAGCATAGGGACATGTTTGTAGGCAGCCGCGTGGAAAACGACTTCAGGCCTGGAATGCCTGAAGATTTTCTTTATCGCCACCTGGTCAACGACATCGTTTAACCACCGGGTAATTGCAATCTTGGGAAAGCTCTTGAGCAATTCGTTCTCTATTGAATAGAGATTGAATTCGCTGCTGTCCAGCAGAATCAGATGAGAGGGTTTCAAGCTTGCAATTTGTCGGCATAATTCTGAACCAATTGAACCACCCGCCCCCGTTACCAGGACCCGCTTGCCTTTCAACTCCTGCTCGATTGTTTCCCAGTCAAGTGAGACGGGTTCCCTTCCCAACAGGTCCTCAATTAATACGGCACGAAGTTGACTGATATTGACTTGCCCGGACATCAGGCGATCGAGAGGCGGCACGGTACGGAACGGAACACCGCTTTTTTCACACAAGCCAACCAGACGCCTCATAGCTGCAGTATCTGCAGACGGGACTGCCAGCACCAGCAGATTTATATCCAGTCGGTCTGATAAATCAATGATCTCATCACAGGCACCAAGAACCCGCACACCGTGAATCTCCCTGCCTTGCTTTGCCCGACTGTCATCGACAAACCCGATCGGCTGATACAGTTCGTCCTTGGTTCGCAAGAGATCTCTGACCAGCATTTCGCCGGCCCGTCCGGCACCAACAATCAAAACCCGCTTTGCATTATCTCCGTAGATACCACGATCTTTAGACCAGCGAACAATAAACCGTGAGCCACCAAGCAGCGATATCAATAACAGGCTGTATATCGGGAATACTGACCGCGGCACACCTTCCATGCGGGTGGTAATAAAAATTATCGTTGCTGAGAACGCTATTCCCACCATGACTGCCTTGGCGATCCTTATCAGGTCGGGTAGCGAAGCAAAACGCCATACCCCCCTGTAGAGGCCGAAGTAGCGGAATACCGCTCCCTGCAAAACGAGCACGATGAGCATATTTTCCAGGGCACTGTCCAGGAAATTTTCGGGAATAACCCCCAGATTAAAACGCAACCAGTATGCTCCGAACCACGCCACCGGAATCATGAACAAATCGTGCAGGATTGCCAGCCTGCGGTTGCTGATTGAGAATGTAGCCACTTAACTGAATCACCCGCTACGCATCGTATCGGACTCCATACCGCGAACTCCCAAGCCAAGTCCAAGGTATACGAAACACCATACTATAATCAAAAGCCACTGCCCTTGCGGAGGCAGAAAAACAGCGGCGCAGCCCGACAGGGCGGCCGCCAGCATCAAGGCGTACTCCCACATAACCGTTTTTCTATGCCCCCAGCCGAGCTGTACCAGCCGCTGATAGTAATGCGATCGGTGCGCCTCCCACACCTTTTGGCCTGCCAGGAGGCGTTTCAGCAAGGTCACTGTTGCATCTACGACAAACGGAGAGAATACCAAAATACCGACCCATATTGGGAACATTTTCTCATTGGCCGCCCAGATTGCCAGGCAGGCGCTCAGAAAACCGAGCACAGACGCCCCGGCATCCCCCATAAATATCCTGGCTGGAGGATAATTGAATATCAGGAAGCCGGCTGCGGAAGCGGCGACGACCAGGCTCACCAGGGTAAACAACGCGTCACCGGCCGACCACCCAAGCACGGCGTACGCGATAAATCCGAAAACCGCCATGCCACCCGCAAACCCATCCATTCCGTCCATGAAATTATATAAGTTGGTCATCCACAATAGAAATAAAACAGTAACAACCACGGAGACTGCAGGCGGCCATGACCATTGCCAAGCCGGAAGTTCAAACACATCCGGTAGCAGACGGCCGGCAAATACGACCAGTAGCGCGGCGACAAGCTGGACAAGCAGGCGAATCTTCGCGCTCAACCCTGAACGGTCGTCTAGAAAGGAAACAGTCGCAATGAGCGC
>JBDNAP010000508.1:0-4523 GCA_039768325.1 Thiogranum sp. | reverse complement strand
CATCGGGCAGGGAACCGTCTCCCTGTACCACTTTGGCCAGAACCGGGGCAAGATCCGGTGCGACAACGGTCTTTCCGCCGACAATATCGCGCAACGCCAGCACCAGTTCATCCGGCTCCATATCCTTCAGCAGATAACCCTGGGCACCGTTACGCAATGATTCGACCAGGTCGCGTTCTTCTGTGCTGGTGGTGAGCATGACAATCGGATTCTGGAAGCCGGTATCACGCAGTTTTCTCAATACGCCGATGCCATCGATATCGGGCATGCGCATGTCGAGCAGAACAACATCGGGTTTGAGATCCTTTGCGCACTGCAGACCTTCGCGTCCACCACCGATGGAGGCTATGACGTCGATATTCCGGTGTGCCAGGAGGCCTTCCAGGCCAACCCGGAACAGGGTATGGTCGTCGATCAATAAAACCCGCAAGCTCATAATGAAGAGTTCGCTGTATCGGCAGGGAATTCCACTTTCAGTGTATCGCCAAATTCGGGTTCTTCCCGGGGCTGAGTGAAAAGAAGAATGACGCGCGTACCTTCACCCGCTTCACTTTCAATTTTCACATCACCGCCTATGCGCTCAGCCCGTTCCTGCAGAATCTTCAGCCCGAGGTGTTCGCCGGGTCCGCCATCAATAACCCTGTCCTGGATACCGACGCCGTCATCTTCGATAAGAACCATGTAATTCCCGTCTTTGCCAGCACGCATCAGTACGCGCACTGCGTTGGCTTCGCTGTGTTTACGGATATTGGCCAGGGCTTCCTGAACGATACGCAAGACCTGGATATCCACTTCTGCCGTCAGATTGGCATCACCCCATTCCAGCTGCAGGAATGCACTGATTCCCGAGTCGCGCCGGAATCGTTCCACCGCCTGCTCGATGGCTGGCACAAGCCCGCGTTTATCGACCGGTGCACGGAAATGCGCGATCAGTTCGCGCAGCTCGGTATAAGCTTCGTCAAGACTGTTTTCAATGAGTTCCAGTTCATGCCACAGAGCCGATTCTTCGCCACTGTGCAGGAGTTCGTCAAGAACGCGAACCTGGAATTTCAGACTGGCCAGGCTCTGCGCCAGTGAATCGTGCAATTCATTGGCCAGCCGCGTACGTTCCTCCATGATAGATAAGCGATTGGCTTCTTCATCCAGGCGTGATTTCTCGATCGCCATTCCCAGGTGCTGGCCGATACTGGTGAGCAGGTTTTTCACGTCTTCGCGCTCGACAAGACCGCTTTGCTCGGTGAACAGGTTGTATACACCCAGTATCTGGCCCCGGTAGCGTAACGGCACCGCAATCATCTCGACCTGTTTGTTATCGAAAAATGGCCGGCCGACAAACTGGCCACAGCCCTGCAGATCATCCAGCGCATAAACCTCCCCACTCTGCGCGGCCTTCCCGCACAGGCAGCGTTCGACGCTGATGAGCTGTTCCCGCTCGATGACTTCCGGATCCAGTCCACTGCTGGCGATCAGCTGCATGTTGCCGTCTGACGTCAGCATACGGACCATGCCGGCACGCGCATCGACCGCATTTTTCAGAGTATGCAGGAAACGGGTGAGCAACTCCTGCAGGTCACGCGCTGCATTGATGTTGGCGGCGACGTCGTAGAGGATTTCCAGGGAGTGGTTTTTCTGCTTGATACGCCTGGTCTGTTTGGCAACTTCGGACTGCAGGTCCAGCGACAGGGATTCCAGGCGTTCGCCGAGCAGATTGATGTCCCGGTACAGTTTGCTGAAATCGGGTTGCAGTGATTCCGGCAAACGGGCGCTGAGGTGGCCATTACGCATCTGGTTCACCCAGTCGCGTAGCTCGCTCAAGGGTGTCAGCAGATCCCGGCGTGCAGTATGGAAAGCAAATGACAGCAGCAGCACACCACCGATTAACAAGATACTGTTGGCAAGATATAACCAGGTGCTGCCGTCGGAATGCAGTGAATACCAGATATTCAGCACGCCCAGGATCAAAAGCAGGATGCCCAGTGCCGACAGGACCCCCAGGAACTGGCGGGTGGTCGGCCATTCCAGCAGTCGTAACCGGGGCCGGCGGGCTGCCTGCCGCTTGGCGACGTACTCGTGAACGCTCTTGATCCGGGACTCGGAACTCATAATGGCTTCAGTTTGCAACAAGTTTGACCATTATAGCGCCGAATAATGGGGGTATCAGCTTTAACTTTTATAGGCCCGCAGCAGAAGACCCCAGATATAGGAAGGGTTAAACGCCTTTGTGCTATCAGGTAGAGATCAGTTATTCGCCTGCTGAGCCGGATCGTTGGGATTGATGAAGACAATTTCCATTTTACCTTCGATATCGACATAGTCGATGACGGTGCCGTTGAGCATGGCCATACTTTGCGGTGCGGCAATAATTTCAATACCTTCGGAGCTGAACCTTTTATCGCCTGCATGGCTGTTATCGTCAAAACCCAGCGCATAGTGAAAACTGCCGTCCTCCAGGCGGGTCACAGCGATTCGCAAAGGCATGCCTTCCAGTTTGCCTTGTCTGGCCGATTCACGGATCTGTTCAGCGGCTTGAGGGGTCACGCTAATCATGTGCTTATACCCTTTTACGTCAATGGTGTGTTTAGAGAAGTTCTGCGTTGCGACTTGCAATCTGCAACGAAGTTTAAAAAGTATTCCGTCCAGCGGTTGGTTCTGGTTGTGCGCTGATGGCTGTAACAGGCCAACAGGTTTTTATAGACATAACCATCGTGATGGCTATTGATACCGGTGCCACGAAGTACCTCAAATGCATAGGCTTCAGGTGCTTCCAGATTTTCCAGGGCGGAATAATGAAACTCGTGCGCGGCGATTTCCGTGCCTCTCTCAGCGGCGGTTGGCCACGGCAGGCCGTTGGTCGCCTTGAGGCGGACATAGCCCCGCCCACGTGGGCGTGTATACATCACCACATCACCTGGAATGACGCCAACCATTTCGCAGCTGTTATCTTTCCATTTCAGACTGCGGGCCAGGTACATCAAGCCGCCACACTCCGCATAGGTGGGTAAGCCCGCCTCGATCGCTGCCCTGATCGCGTGGCGGAGCTCGCGGTTGTTCTGCAACTGCACCATGCAACTTTCAGGAAACCCGCCACCGATAAACAGTCCATCCAGTTCAGGCAGTTCATGATCATGCAGCATGTCGACGGGAATCAGTTCTGCCCCCGCCTGCTGCATGGCTTCCAGATCACCCGGATAGTAAAATCCAAAGGCTTCATCCCTGGCGATACCGATACGCAGTATTTGACCGACAGGACTGATGTGAAACGGTGATCCTGGCGGTGCCGGCGGTGCGGCTGAGGACTCGGCGAGTTCGGTCAGGGTATCGAGATCCACCTGCCCGGCGACAATGCTGCCAATATGTTCGATCTGCCGATCGGCGTCACCCTGTTCGTTACTCGGGATCAGGCCCAGGTGACGTTCGAGAATTTCCAGCTCGGGGTTCCTGGCGACTGCGCCCAAAACGGGGACGCTGGTGTAATGTTCGATAACCGCGCGCAACTTGCTCTCATGGCGGCTACCGCCGAGCTGATTGAGAATCACGCCGGCAATATGGATGTCCGGGTCAAAACCCTGGTAGCCGAGGATGAGTGGGGCGATGCCACGGGTCATGCCACGGGCGTCCAGTACCAGTACGACGGGGGCCCCGAGTAATTTGGCTAGTGCTGCATTGCTGTTACTCCCGTCCAGGTCGAGACCATCATAAAGGCCTTTGTTGCCTTCAATGACGCTGATATCGGCATCCCGCGAGTAAAAGCCAACAGTAGCGGTTATTTCATCCTCATCCATGGTGTAGAAATCGAGGTTGTGACAGGGTCGGCCGACCGCGCGGCCCAGCCACATGGGATCAATGTAGTCCGGGCCTTTCTTGAACGGCTGTACCTCAAGTCCTCGTGAGCGCAGGGCGGCGCACAGCCCGAGTGTGACTGTGGTCTTACCCGATGACTTGTGTGCAGCCGAAATAAAGATCTGGGACATACGTCTGATTAGACTACATTAGTCACAGAAGAACAGCGAAGTATCTTATGTACGTCTTACCAAACGTCCATGATTAACAGACATGTGAATTGGGGGTTTGGATCAGTCCGCTTTGGCGGCGTGCGGATCAACCGCCGCGTCATCCAGGGATTCCGGCAGAAAGCGAAGCACGCGAACGGCAACCGTGACCAGCAACAGCGCAAAGGCAATGCCACCGACGCCGAGCGTAATTTCCCAGATCGACGGACTGTAGCTGTTGACCACCCCGTCGAAGAAGGAACTGGTGACTTCATAACCGGGGAACATATCAAGCGGAAAAGCCTGTCCGCCGATCAGCAGTACATAAAGCTGGGCCAGGCCGCCAATAATAACCAGGGCACAGGCCGTGGCGATGGCCGGGCGCGATTTTCCGATGCTTGGGTGGTAAATCATCCCCAGGGGAACCAGGCTGCCCAGTATGATCTGAACGATCCAGAACAGTTTGGTGTAGATGCCGCCATCGAGCAGGATAAAACGTTCGACACTGTGGTGTTCGGTGGCGTAAAGGTTGCT
>JBDNAP010000507.1:0-4985 GCA_039768325.1 Thiogranum sp. | reverse complement strand
GGCCGCCGCTGGCCTGATCATTCTTGCCAGACCCGCGGTATCGACCCTGTTTCAATATGGCGATTTCCAGCGCCACGATGTGGATATGGCGGGCCTCGCCCTGGTAGCCTATGGCCTGGGCCTGCCTGGTTTCATGCTGGTCAAGGTGCTCGCACCTGCGTTTTTTTCACGCCAGGACACGAAAACACCGGTAAAAATAGCCATTCGCGCCTTGATTTCCAACATGGTGATGAATGTGGTGTTTGTGGTTCCGCTGGTGCTTCTGGAAGTCCCCGGGGCGCACGCCGGATTAGCACT
Organism: Thiogranum sp.; assembly: GCA_039768325.1. Lineage (GTDB taxonomy): Bacteria > Pseudomonadota > Gammaproteobacteria > DSM-19610 > DSM-19610 > Thiogranum. The sequence continues at coordinate 4,688 of JBDNAP010000507.1, read as the reverse complement.
GGCGACCGCGCTGGCGAGCTATATTAACGCTGGCCTTTTGTACCGCCAGTTGCGGCGCGATGGTGTGTTTCGGCCGAATGACGGTTGGCCGCGCTTACTGCTGCAGATGATGTTTGCCATCGGTGTCATGGCTGTGGTGGTCGGCTGGGGCGCTCCGGGCGTCGATCTGCTGACCAGCCTGTCAGGTGCGCAGCGTACGTTACAGATCAGCCTCTGGATAGTGGCAGGGGTGGTGAGCTATCTGATTGCCTTGAGGCTGGCGGGTGTGCGCCTGTCGCTGTTGTGGGCGCCGGCGGCAGAAACCGGGCGCAAACCATGACATGGCCGCTAACTTCATTATAATTCGGTATTTTCGGCCATGCGACTGATACGAGGACTGCACAATCTGCATCATTCCCAGCTGGGAAGTGCCCTGACTATCGGTAATTTTGATGGTCTGCATCGCGGCCACCAGGCGGTGCTGCGGCACCTCCAGCAGCGTGCCGCTGAGCGGCAGCTGGCGACCACGGTGATGACCTTTGAACCGACGGCGCAGGAGTATTTTTCACCCCGGACGGCACCGGCACGTTTGCAGCGACTGCGTGAAAAACTGGCCATGCTGCAAGAGCTGCAGGTCAATCAGGTGCACTGCCTGCGCTTCAATCAGGAACTGGCCGAATTGAGCGCGGACGCCTTTGTCCGGCAAATCCTCGTCGAGGGTCTGGATGTGCGTTATCTGGTGGTGGGTGACGATTTCCGTTTCGGTAAGGAACGTGTTGGCGATCTCGCCTTTTTGCAGCAGGCGGGTCAGCGATACGGATTTGAAGTGGTCAGTACCCGCACCTTTCTCGAGGGTGAGGACCGGGTGAGCAGCACGCGCATACGCCAGGCCCTGGCCGAAGGCGATCTGGCTGTGGCGGAGCAGTTGCTGGGCAGGCCGTACCGTATCTGCGGGCGCGTGTCGCCCGGGCAGCAGCGGGGGCGTACCATTGGTTTTCATACCGCCAATGTACGCCTGCACCGGGTAGTCTCGCCGTTGCAAGGCGTATTTGCGGTACGCGTGTACGGCCTGGATAGCGAGGCGTTAAACGGTGTCGCCAATGTTGGCACGCGGCCTACTGTAGACGGCAGTTACTGCGTACTGGAAATACACCTGTTTGATTTTGATCTGGATATTTACGGCCGCTATCTGGATGTTGAGTTCTGCAGCAAGCTTCGTGAAGAAAAGAAATTTGAATCGTTCGAGGCATTAAAGCTACAGATTGAGTTTGATGTCGAAAAGGCACGGATATTTTTCAGCGAGTGAGTGTGAGAGTGAGTAACTATAAAGACACTTTGAATTTGCCACAGACAAGGTTTCCCATGAAGGCGAATCTCGCCAACCGGGAGCCGCAGACGCTGAAATACTGGGATGACATCGACCTGTACGCCAAATTGCGCGAGCTGGGACAGGACAGGACGAAATTCGTATTGCACGACGGACCACCCTACGCCAACGGCGATATTCATATCGGCCATGCGGTCAACAAGATACTCAAGGACATCATTGTCAAAAGCAAAACCCTGAGCGGTTTTGATGCTCCTTATATACCCGGCTGGGATTGCCACGGCCTGCCGATCGAACTTAATGTGGAAAAGAAAGTCGGCAAGGTCGGACACAAGGTTGACGCCACCGCCTTTCGTTTCAGGTGCCGCGACTATGCGCGCAAACAGGTGGACGGCCAGTGCAAGGATTTTATACGACTGGGTGTTGTGGGTGACTGGGGACATTCCTACCTCACTATGGATTACCGTTTTGAAGCGGACATCATCCGTGCCCTGGGGCGCATCATTGCCAACGGCCACCTGAGTAAAGGCTATAAGCCCGTGCACTGGTGTACTGACTGCGGTTCCGCACTGGCCGAAGCCGAAGTTGAGTATGAAGATAAAACCTCCCCGGCGATCGATGTGCGTTTCGCGGTGCTCGATGAGGAAGCCTTGCTGTCGCGTTGCCATCATGCCGAAGGCCACAAGGGTGAAGGGCCGCTGTCGGTCGTCATCTGGACCACAACGCCCTGGACCCTGCCGGCTAACCGCGCCGTGGCGCTCAATCCGGAGCTCGAGTACGCGGTTGTACAGGCAGATCTCGGGCGCGGAACAGAGCGCCTGGTACTGGCCGAAGCGCTGTTGAAAGATGTCATGCTCCGCTACGACTGCGAGCACTACCAGGTGGTTGCTTACTGCCAGGGTCAGCAACTGGAGCACCTTAAACTCGCGCATCCGTTCTACGATCGCGAAGTGCCTATCATTCTCGGCGATCATGTCACCACCGAGGCCGGTACCGGCGCGGTCCATACTGCACCCGGCCACGGCCAGGATGACTATGTGGTGGGTCAGCGCTATGGTATAGCGGTCGACAATCCGGTCGGTGCCAACGGTGTCTTTGTAGAAGGCACGGAATTATTTGCGGGCAAGCATGTGTTTTCGGCCAACGATGATGTGCTCGATGTGTTAAAGGCCAGGGGGGCTTTGCTGCATATCGAGGCGCTGCGTCACAGCTATCCACATTGCTGGCGGCATAAGACACCGATTATTTTCCGTGCCACACCGCAGTGGTTTATCAGCATGGACCAGAATGATCTGCGTGGCTCGGCGCTGGCGGCGATCGGGGATGTGCAATGGATGCCGGACTGGGGGCTGGCGCGCATCGAAGGGATGGTTAAAGGGCGTCCCGACTGGTGCATATCGCGGCAGCGGACCTGGGGCTCGCCCATTGCACTGTTTGTGCATCATAAAACAGGTGAGCTGCATCCAGATACGGCACGCCTGATCGAGGAGATTGCCCTGCGTGTCGAACGCCATGGTATCGATGCCTGGTTCGAACTGGAGGCGCCGACCCTGTTAGGCGACGAGGCCGCTCAATACGAGAAGGTGCAGGACACACTGGATGTCTGGTTTGATTCCGGAACCACGCATCAGTGTGTACTGGAGCGCCGTGAGGAACTGGGTTTTCCGGCCGATCTGTACCTGGAAGGTTCCGACCAGCACCGCGGCTGGTTCCAGTCCTCGTTGCTGACATCTGTCGCCATGCACGGTACAGCGCCCTATCGCCAGGTGCTGACCCACGGTTTTACCGTCGATGCCCAGGGCCAGAAGATGTCCAAGTCAAAGGGCAACGTGGTGGCGCCGCAGAAAGTGGTGAACAGCCTGGGCGCGGATATCCTGCGTCTGTGGGTGGCGGCGACCGACTACCGCAACGAGATGAGTGTTTCCGATGAAATTCTGAAACGTACTGCGGATGCTTATCGGCGGCTGCGTAACACGGCGCGTTTCCTGCTGGCCAACCTGGCCGGTTTCGATCCGATGGAACACGCCTTGTCGCCGGAACAGATGTTGATGCTGGATCGCTGGGCCGTGCAGCGCGCTGCTGAGCTGCAGGAAGAGGTGGTTCAGGCGTACGAGGCTTATGAGTTCCATCATATCTACCAGAAGGTGCACAATTTCTGTGCGACTGACCTGAGCGGTTTTTATCTGGACGTCATTAAGGATCGCCAGTACACCACGCGGGCGGACAGCGTGGCAAGACGTTCCACACAGACCGCGATGTACCTGATCGCCGAGGCGCTGGTGCGTTGGCTGGCACCCATACTTAGTTTTACCGCGGAAGAAATCTGGCGTAACCTGCCCGGTGACCGTGAGGAATCCGTGTTTCTGGAAACCTGGTTTGTGCTTCCGGACATGTTTCTTGCGGAAGAAGAAGCCGGCCAACAGTTCGGCATGGCTTACTGGCAGGAAGTGCTGACATTGCGTGATGCCGTAAAAAAGGAGTTGGAGAAGCTTCGTGTCGCTGGCGATATCGGTTCGTCACTGGATGCAGAAGTCGATCTCTATTGTGATGCCGACTGGCTGGCCAGACTGTCCCGCCTGCAAGACGAATTGCGTTTCGTTCTGATTACATCCTATGCACGTCTGCATCCGCTCGGGGAACAGACCCCTGAAGCGATCAGCGTAGACCTCAATGGTGCTCAGATCGCCATACGGGTGACGCCTTCGGCTTATGACAAATGTGTACGCTGCTGGCATCACCGTGAAGATGTCGGTGGAAACGCTGACCACCCCGAACTTTGCGGCCGCTGCGTGGAGAATGTGGACGGCAGCGGAGAGCAGAGGCTATACGCCTAGGCGCGTTGTTGATCATGACTAAGTGGCTCGGTGTATCGCTGTTGGTGATCATTCTCGATCAAATCAGCAAGTATGTCGCAAACGCTCAGCTTGTTTATGCCGAGCCGCTGCCGGTATTGCCTTCGTTTAATCTGACCCTGCTATACAACCGGGGTGCGGCGTTCAGTTTTTTGAGCGATGCAGGCGGCTGGCAGCGCTGGTTTTTCGTGACGATTTCCTTCACTGCAGCCATAGTGCTGACCTTCTGGCTGCGCAAGCTCAAGTCCGAGCAATGGGCGCTGGCGCTGGCGCTGTCACTGGTGATCGGTGGTGCCGTCGGCAACCTTGTCGATCGGCTTTGGCTTGGATACGTGATCGACTTCATCCAGCTTTATTACAAGAGCTTCTACTACCCGGCATTCAATGTCGCCGATGCGGCGATCACGGTCGGTGCGGTGTTGCTGGTCTGGGACGGTGTGTTCGCTAATAAGTCGGACACAGCATAGGGTGGCCTGGCTATGCGGGACACGCTGTGCGCCAGGGCACCTTCTCCCCCAGGGGACCTTCTC
>JBDNAP010000087.1:0-6471 GCA_039768325.1 Thiogranum sp. | reverse complement strand
GTACCAGCCGGCAGTTGCGCCGGGTTGATAAGGAAGAGACTGGATCCTGCGATAGAACTCGGGCATGCGCTCTACCGTCTCGGCGGAAAACAGGTATTCACCGGCGCGTGGGCCCTGTTCAACACGCGCGATGGTGATTTCCGTGCCGGGCAGGGTCCAGCGTTTGAATTGCTCGGATTCCATCGCCGCGGCGTCCGGAATCGACTCGAAAGCAGGCAGCTCGAGGCGGTCGAGGACTTCCTTGAGCTGCAGGACACGGTACATCGATAATGATTCTGCCAGCGCCGCCGGCAACTCGCTCAGGTTCAGGGTCCGTCGGGCAAGTTCAAGCTGGTCCAGAAGGCTGTCGACTTCCATACGCTCCGCGGCTGATAGATACAGCCGCGATGAGCTGAGGTAGGATTTGAGGATCTCCGTTAGCTGCGCATGACCATGATTCAGAATTTCAACGAAGCCTCTGAGTGTTGCACGTGGACTGCTGGTGTCGGCCGGGGTGAGCGGGTTGACCTCATCAGCCGCGAGCGTGACGCCACGGTGCGACAGAATCAGGATAAGGATAAAAAGGGTCAGAACACGTCTTAATTCAAGCTGCATTTCAATAGGATCACTTTAAAATACTTCTGGTCAGAGTGTCATCCCTGGCAATAATGCCAGTTCACAGGCTGAAATCGAAGGCCTGTTTTACCTATACCAGACATCAGGGATGCCTTAGAGATTGTGGTTTGATGGTCTTGGAGCTTAGACATTTTCACTGTTTTGGCGGCAAATAACCAGTATGAGCCAGTGTTGCGCCCAGTCCATAACTGAATTGCCCCCCCAGACCCAGGCTGCCGAGAGTTTCACTGTTTCGTCAAATGGCAGGTCAATGGCGCAGTCTTCGTTTTCCGCGGGTGAACTTTCGTACGAAATACCATGGCGATAGGCGTTGTCGTCGGTTTTCTGGACAATCGCTGCAGCCGCACACGGCTGTGGTTAGAAAACCCGGTGTGGGTTCAGGCGCATATGCCTTCGGTGAGCCGTTTGTCGATGCCGCCTTCGCGCTTGAGAGGACCCAGCCAATCCGGACCGCCTGTATGGGGACGCCCGAGTTGTCAACTCTCAGTTGCCCGAGTCGGCAGCAATTTGTTGTATCATAGACCAACAAGAACGTGACATAAGGAGGAGTTACGTGAAAACCAGCACCGCGACAACTTTGTTTCAAAGGTTCTGTGTGTCACTCTTTGTGGTCTCCGTGGGGTTGCTGTCGCATTCCGTGCGTGCCCAGGAATCGTATATCCTCGCCACGGCGACGACTGGTGGCACTTATTATCCAGTTGGGGTCGCGTTGGCGACTTTGGTGAAGGTCAAGCTGGAGCCCAAAGCCAAGATATCCTTGGCGGCGATCAGCTCGGCCGGATCCGGAGAGAATGTCAAACTGTTGCGTGAGAATCAGGCGCAGTTTGCGATCCTCCAGGGCCTTTACGGAGCGTGGGCCTGGGCCGGTGAAGGACAGGTTAAACCGGACGGACCTCAAAAACATCTGCGCTCGGTGACGATGTTGTGGCAAAACGTAGAGCACTTCACGGTCAGAAGCGAGTACGCAAAAAGCGGTCTGATCGATGATCTTAACAATCTGAAGGAAAAAAAGTTCTCGATCGGTAAGCGCAATTCCGGTACCGAGGGCTCGGGCCGACAAATACTGTCAGGTCTGGGGATCGATCCGGATCAGATGTTTGACCTTGTATATCAGGGTTATGGGCCGAGTGCCGAGGCCTTGCAGAACGGAACCATCGCCGGCATGAATACCCCCGCCGGAGTACCGGTGTCTGCGGTGGCGCAGGCTTTCGCTGCAATGGGCGACAAGATCACCATCCTTGGCTTCAACGACGACCAGATCAAGCAAGCCAACGGCAACTACGACTTGTGGACACCGTTCAACATCCCTGCGAATACTTACTCCGGTCAAACCAAAGACGTGCGCACCATAGCCCAGCCAAACTTCCTCGCCGTGCGTAACGAGGTTCCGGAGGAAACGGTCTACCAGATCGTCAAGACCGTCTACGAGAACCTGCCTTTTCTAAACAACATTCATAAGGCGACGAAGGCAATGTCATTGGAGGGGGCGATTGCCGGTTTACCGATGCCTTTACATCCGGGGGCGGCGAGGTTCTACCAGGAAAAGGGACTCGAAATCCCTGATCGTCTGATCGCCAAGTAGTTCGCAACACGCCGATTCCTCCGCCATGGAGACGGGGAGCGGGACATCCCCGTCGGCGTCGGGAGCCCCCCGCGTGGGCCGTCGAGGCGAGACGGAGGTGCCGACCAAGGACTATGTCCACAAAGACATCAAAAGAAGCGGAAGTCGTGAGTGTTGCGGGGACAGCGCCGCCGCAGGACTCAGTGCGGGGTGAGAAATCTCTGACCGGTAAGTTCGTTTTCTGGTTCGGTGTCGCGGTTTCTGTTCTCCATATCTACTTCAACACATTGGGCACACTGCCTGAGCTGTGGACGTCGGCTATCCATTTCGCGAGTTTCGGCATGCTCTGCGCCTTGTTGTTTCCACTGTGTAAGACGCAAAGCGAAACCGTCGGCCGCCAGGTGCTGGCGGTCGACGTCGTGATCGGCATCGCCGCGGTCATCTGCGCGGTCTACTTAATCCTGGCGGAAAAGGCGTTTTACGACCGCGGTTCCAATTTCATCACCTCAGACTGGATTCTTGCCGTGTTGTGCGTCGTGTTGGGCATCGAGTTTGTACGGCGCACCACGGGCTGGTTGATTCCTTCTCTAATCATACTGGCCCTGACCTATGTCGTGTTTTGGGGTAAGTGGATCGGAGGAGTGTTCCATTTCCCAGGACTGAGCGGTGAAACGATTCTTTTTCGGCAATATTTCAGCACTGATGGGATGTTCGGTCCCATCGCGCGCATCTCCTCGACTTACGTGTTCATGTTTATCTTATTCGGTGCTTTCCTGGTGCGCTCCGGGGCTGGTGACTTCATCATCAACCTGGCGGTGTGTGTTGCTGGCAGACTAGTCGGTGGACCGGGATTCGTCGCCGTGTTCGGATCCGCCTTGATGGGTTCGATCTCCGGCTCCGCCGTGGCGAACACGGTTTCCACCGGCGTAATCACCATTCCCCTGATGCAACGCTCCGGCTTTCCGGCGAAGTTCGCTGCCGGTGTTGAGGCCTCGGCGTCGACCGGCGGCCAGCTGATGCCGCCGGTGATGGGCGCTGGCGCATTCATCATGGCCAACTATACCGGCATTGCGTACCTGGACATCATCGCAGTAGCGACCTTACCGGCCATTTTGTACTTCGTTTCGGTGGCGACCTGGGTGCGCATCGAAGCGATGAAATATGGCCTCAAAAGCAGTACCGGCGAACCAGGATTGAGCTTCAAGGAAGTGATGAAAGACGGTGGACACAATCTTATCCCGATCGTGGTGCTGGTGATTCTTTTGATTCAAGGATTCACACCGACCTACGCCGCCGGGATCAGTGTTCTATCGGTGATCGTTGCCTCGTGGCTGTCACCGCATAAGATGGGGCCGAAGGCAGTACTTGAAGCCCTGGCAATGGGGGCCAGGAACACGGCCACCGTCGCGGTGCTACTGGTCGCGGTTGGCATCATAGTCAACGTGATTTCGACCACCGGCATCGGTAATACCTTCTCGTTGATGATCACCAACTGGGCCGGCGGCAGTCTGTTGATAACGATTTTACTCGTGGCATTGGCCTCGCTCGTGCTGGGTATGGGGCTGCCGGTCACCGCGGCCTACATCGTCCTGGCGACCTTGTCGGCGCCGGCGATCCGTGATCTGATCGTGGAAAGCGAGCTGATCGCCGCGGTTGCCAGTGGTCAAGTGCCGGAGCAGGCAAAAGCAGTATTCGTGTTGGTGGCACCGGATAAGCTCTCTCAGCTGGGGCAGACGATGTCACTGGCCGAGGCGACGGCGCTGATCGCCGCGGTACCCCAGGACTTCTTCTCGACCCTAACGGAACAGATCCTCAATCCAGCAACGCTCACTGCTGCGTTGCTGTCGGCGCACATGGTCATTTACTGGTTGTCTCAGGACAGCAACGTCACTCCGCCGGTATGCTTGACCGCATTTGCCGCCGCCGCCATCGCCAACACGCCACCGATGGCGACCGGTGTTATGGCGTGGAAGATCGCCAAGGGCTTGTACATCGTGCCGCTATTGATTGCGTACACGCCGTTCCTTGGCGGTAGCTTAAAAGAAATCCTGGAGGTTTTCTTTTTTAGCGTCTTCGGCATCTATGCTTTCAGCGGTGCTTTAGAAGGACACATGGAAGCGCCGCTGAACTGGCTATGGAGGGTGTTGCTGCTGGGCGCGGCGACCGGACTGTTGTGGCCAAACGAGACCCTGTACCATGTCATCGGCCTGATATTGTTCATCGTCATATTTGCAGTAAACTTACGCGCGAGAAAAGCAGGCGAACCCGTTGCGGGCGCTGCCGGAGGCACGTAGTCAGCGCATCGCGGCAGAACGATCGCTTGCAACCCGTGTAGGTAGGCATCCGCCCGTCCGCGACCTACGTCAAGGCCGATCGCCACCTGTGGATAGCCAAGGCACATTAACCAGACGCACAGGCAAAGTCTTCTCCCACATCTCGTCGCACCCTGGTCACTTTAGTGGCGCGCCCTCGTACACACGATAGATCATCTTGGCCTAGGCGGCCAAGCGGTTAACACCAACACCGATTGTCAATATTGCTTAAACAAGCTTCCCCAATCGATTCAAGCGTACGGTAACATCGAAATTCTCTTCGGATGTTGGATGAAATTTGGCCTTAATCTGACCGTTTTCGTCGATTGTCCCTTTAAATATCGCATCAAAAACTTCCAATTTGGCTCCAAATATGACACGGACATCACCGTGCTGGGTAATGCGGACCTTTGCACTGAATTTATCCTTTTTTTTCTTGTAAGTGCCAATCGAGTAATGATCAGCGCTAGCCGCAAAATAACGACCATTCTCTAGAAGCGCAGTACCGACCCGTTCCCAGCCGTCCACGCCATAAAACTCAACTCCCCATATTCCGTCGATTTTCATGATTATTCACCTTGTTCGAAAAACAGACAACTTTCTCATGATGGAAAAAGCACATGATATACCCCTCTCTATTTAGCTTGCATTTTTTCTGAGTCAACTTTCTCGATTGAACCGCGCACCGATTCGGGATTCAATTGCCGCGCTACTTGTTTGTCCAACGATCGCACATCCCAGCTTATAATACCGCAGTACTTGTTAAGAAGGTGGTGCAAGTCGTCTTCAGCCTTGTATCTTCCCAATTGACAGCCTCACAGTTATGTTGATTGCCCATGTGGATCTGCCACAGCTCACGGGATTCCCAGTTCTCGTAAAACATAAAGTGGGCTGGGTTTTCGTTGTCCTGATGCGAATCGTATTGCAGGCAGCCCTCTTCAGCACGGGTGATATCGATCAGCTTTTCAAGCTGAGCCTTTACCAGATCATTTTTGTCGACTTTGGCGGTGATTTTAGCGACGATCGTTAAATTGGCCATGTTCGTTTCCTCTCAGTTAAATTCAGTTCGTTTAAAACCCTTGCAAGACAATCTTTCCGATTGACCGACCGGATTCCAATGCCTCGTGCGCTGCTTTCAGGTTGTCGGCATTGATGGTGCCGAGGTTTTTACCAATGGTGGTCTGGATATAGCCCCGGTCAACCAAATCCGATACGCGGTTCAGCAAGTGACTCTGCTCATCCATATCAGCGGCCTTGAACATGGAGCGTGCAAACATAAACTCTATGTGCAGCGACTGGCTCTTTGGTTTCAACTTCATCACATCCAGGGATTCAGGGTCGTCGATCATGGCGATCTTGCCAAAAGGCACCAGCAGCTCCGTATAGCTCTCGAAGTAAGAGTCGGTACTGTTCAGGCTGGCAACGTGCGTTACCTGACCAATGCCCAGGGCCTCGATCTGTGGTTGAAGGGGTTGGGTATGATCAACAACATGATCCGCCCCCAGCTTCTTCACCCAGGCCTGTGAGCTTTCACGTGATGCGGTGGCGATAATCGTAGCGCCGGTGATGGCTTTGGCCAGTTGCAGAAAAATTGAGCCAACACCACCGGCGGCACCGACAACCAGAATCACCTCATCGGATTTCTCTGTTGAACCCGGGGATTGCTGTTGTATAGACAGATGCTCAAACAGCAGTTCCCAGGCTGTGATTGTTGTCAGTGGCAGCGCGGCGGCTTCAGCGTCAGACAGGCTTTTGGGTTTGGTGCCGACAAGACGATCGTCAACCAACTGATATTCGGCATTGCTGCCCTGGCGGTTGAGATCGCCGGCATAATAGACCACATCACCAGGCTTGAACTGCGTAGCCGCCTCTCCTGTAGCGACTACCTCTCCCACAGCATCCCAGCCGAGCACTTTGTAGTCACCCTCGGCGGGAGAGACTCTCTGGCGAATTTTGTAATCCACCGGATTAACCGCAATCGCC
>JBDNAP010000086.1:0-17516 GCA_039768325.1 Thiogranum sp. | reverse complement strand
GGTAAGACGCGAAGCCCAGCAACAGCAGAAAAAGGAAATCGATCACTGGGCGCATATGGTGGTGCACGGGGTGTTGCATTTGCGGGGGCTGGATCACCAGACAGAGGGGCAGGCCCGGGATATGGAAGAACTGGAAAAGCAGATATTGGCAGGGTTGGGGATTAGGGATCCGTACCAGACGAAAGATGTATCGATTTGAAGGAAAATCATGAAACAAGATCGATCTAGCAACGGCTCCAGCTATCGGGGATGGATGGATCGCCTGAGCCAGGCGCTATTGGGTGAGCCTAAAGACCGGGATCAGCTGATTCACCTGCTGCGCGAAGCACAGGGGCGAGGACTGTTCGACGTCGATGCACAGGGGATGATAGAAGGTGTATTGCAGGTCGCCGATATGCAGGCCCGCGATATCATGATCCCGCGTTCGCAAATGGTTGTGGTCAGCCGCGATGCTGATCCTGAGGAATTAATCCCCATTGCTATCGAGTCCGGCCATTCGCGCTTTCCCGTGATCGGGGACAGTAGGGATGAGGTGGTCGGTGTACTGCTGGCCAAGGATCTGCTCCGCTATTCAGCGAACAGGCAGTCGGAACAGTTTGCTATCCGCGACGTTTTGCGACCGGCTGTTTTTGTACCGGAAAGCAAGCGCTTGAATGTGTTGCTGAAGGAATTCCGTGCCAGCCGTAATCATCTGGCGATTGTTGTCGATGAGTATGGCGGTGTGGCCGGCATGGTGACGATCGAGGATGTTCTGGAACAGATTGTCGGTGAAATCGAGGATGAGCACGATATCGACGAAGATACCTTTATCCGTAAATACAGCGATTCTAGTTTTACTGTCAAGGCACTAACACCGATCGAAGATTTTAACGAATACTTCGATACCGAATTCAGTGACGATGAATTCGATACCATCGGAGGCCTTGTGACGCACAAGATCGGTCATCTTCCCAGGCGTGGTGAAACCGTTGTTCTCGATAATTTCAGTTTTCAGATCGTCAATGCGGGTAACCGGCGCATTCACCTTATGAAGGTTACGCTGCTGCGGGACGCAGATACGGCACCAGCCGCCGTCGACGCCTGAATTGATGCCTGTTATTTCAGCCAAGGCCTGGAAAGGGCTGATTGCACTGTTGTGCGGTGCGCTTGTACCGCTTGGTTTTTCCCCCTTCAGCTGGTACCCACTGCCTGTACTGGCCCTGGCTGTTTTGGCCATCCTGTTGCGTTCAGCCAAATCCCGGGACGCGTTGCTGTGGGGCTGGTTGTTCGGCATCGGTCAGTTTGGCGTTGGTGTCTCGTGGGTCTATATCAGTATTTACCTGTACGGGGATGCCGGTCTGCTGTTGTCTGTTGCCGTCATGCTGCTACTGGTGATGTTCCTCGCGTCCTATTCGGCTGTTATGGCATGGGTGCTGGCCAGAACCGACCTCGGCGCGGGGGGCTGGTTTTTTCTTGCCGGGTTTCCGGCAGCCTGGGTACTTTCCGAGTGGTTGCGCTCCTGGGTGTTGACCGGATTCCCGTGGCTTAATTTAGGTTACAGTCAGGTTGAAAGCCCGTTGCTGGGTTACGCCCCCATTATGGGTGTATACGGTGTCGGTTGGGCAACGGTATTGAGTGCCGGGCTGCTGGGCTGGTTGGCGGCTGGTGGCAAACCGGCGCGCATGGCCGCGCCCGCCGGGCTGGCGCTGCTCTGGCTGGCCGGGCTGGGTTTGAATCACTATCACTGGACCGAGCCGGTTGGAAATACACTGACTTCAACCCTGGTGCAGGGCAATATTCCGCAGGATCTGAAGTGGAAGCCCGAACAGCAGCAAGTGACCCTCGAACGTTATCTTGAGCTGACTCGCAGGCACCTTGACAGTGATCTGGTGATATGGCCTGAAACTGCGATTCCGGCTTTCTACGATCAGCTGGAGTCGTCTTTTATCAAACCCCTGCGCGAGGAGTTGGAGCAGAACGGTGTGGCGCTGGTTACCGGAATACCGGTGCTTGACCGCAGTCAGTGGGACTATTTCAACAGTGTCATCAGTCTGGATCAGCCGGGCCGTTTTTATTACAAGGTCCACCTGGTGCCTTTTGGAGAATACCTGCCGTTGCGTGACTGGCTGGCGAATATACTGAGTTTTTTACCGGTACCGCAGGCTGATTTCAGCTCGGGGGAAAGTCAGCAGCCGCTGTTAGAAGCTGCCGGTTATGCCATCGGATCGTCCATCTGTTACGAGATTGCCTTTGGTGAGCAGATAATCGCTGCACTGCCGGAAGCGGCTTTTCTGGTTAACGTCAGCAACGACGCCTGGTTCGGTGATTCGCTGGCGCCACACCAGCACCTGGAAATGGCGCGCATGCGTGCACGTGAAACCGAGCGTTACGTATTGCGGGCCACCAACACGGGTATATCCGCAATAATTGATGCCGACGGGGCATTGCTGGTCCGCAGTCGGCAGTTTGAACCCGCTACCATCAGCGGCGCTGTGCAGCCGCGTGCGGGTGCCACCCCCTATGTACTGTGGGGCAACTGGCCTGTGGTGATCGCCTGCCTGGCGATTTTCCTGCTGGCGGGTCGTTTTCGCGCCGTTTCATCCAGCTAGCTTTACCAGGGAGAACGTGGGCGCCCCGGCCTTTCCGGCTGCGGGTGTCGGCAGCATGGACGCTGCCGTCAAGCCTGCAGGGATGTATTCACCGCGTCCCGTAGCCGGAAAGGCCGGGTAACTCTTGAACTCAGTAGTAACTGATTGATCACACAAGGATACAAATGTTTTCCGCCCGTCCCGGTGAGAAACAGGGCTCAGGACTTCTCCGTCGGCCAGCGTCGGAAGTTTCCACTTCTGCATTTCGGACAGGGTGGAATGCGTGCGGTGTGATGAAAATGCAGGGTCTCGTTGCAGGCCGAGCAATACAGCGTCCCGGGTCCGGTGACTTCTCCGCTGTGATAGGGCGGGTCTTTTTCCAGTTCCTGTTGCAGTTCCAGCCATTCGATCTTCGTCCGGTCTGCCACGCGGCTGAAGATTTCCAGCAGGCGGTCTTCGATCCGGTCGATATCAAAGCGTAGCCAATCAGCCAGTTCATGGCTGGTTTCCGCCAGATGCTTGCCGGCATCATGAACATCCCGCTTCAGGTAGTAGGCGACTTTGTCGGCTTCCTCCTGGGTCAGTTCTTCCAGTTCAACGGCTGTTCCCCTGGCTTTTTCGATACTGTGTCTGATGGTCGGTAATGCCTTGGATTCGGCTTCCTCCAGGGCATGGCGAACACGTTCCATCATCCGGTTGTAGGCATGAACAAGTTTATCTGTGGCGGGGTTGTTCATATCATTCTCCTTGATCAATAACCTGCAATATTTGGCTCTTCCCCTGATCGATCGGGTGCGCGTTCTGTATCACGGCAGGCGATTCTCCCAGCTACGATCTGATGAAGGTTCCTATGGATAAGTTTAGTTGTTCCGGCAGCCCCTGTGTATTGTTCGTGCGCCGCGCGGTACGGTATTCTTCACGCTTTCACTCTTCGGGCAGGCTTTGGGATGGAAGAAACCTACAATCCTCAGGAAATCGAGGCAAAAATCCAGCGAACTTGGCAGGAACAGGGCACTTTCCGTGCCCTGGAAGACCATTCCCGGGAGAAATACTATTGCCTTTCGATGTTTCCCTATCCCAGTGGGCGTCTGCACATGGGGCACGTGCGCAACTACACCATTGGAGACGTGATTTCCCGTTATCAGCGCATGTTGGGCAGGAATGTGCTGCAACCCATGGGCTGGGATGCCTTCGGACTGCCGGCAGAGAATGCCGCGATCCAGAACAGGGTGGCGCCGGCCAGGTGGACTTATGAAAACATCGATTATATGCGTGGCCAGCTGCAGCGCCTGGGCTTCGGCTACGACTGGGAGCGTGAGCTGGCGACCTGTGACCCGGCCTACTACCGCTGGGAACAATGGTTTTTTACCCGGCTGTTCGACAAGGGTCTGGTGTATAAGAAAACCGCCGTGGTGAACTGGGATCCGGTTGACCAGACCGTGCTGGCTAACGAACAGGTGATCGACGGCAAGGGCTGGCGGTCGGGAGCGCCGGTGGAACGCCGCGAGATTCCCCAGTGGTTCCTGAAAATCACCGATTATGCCCAGCAGTTGCTGGATGATCTGGATCAGCTGGACGGCTGGCCCGAGCAGGTGCGGACCATGCAGCGTAACTGGATTGGCCGCTCCGAAGGTGTCGAGCTGCAGTTCGGCATTGACGGCGAGGACCAGCCGCTGACCGTCTATACCACCCGACCCGACACCCTGATGGGGGTTACTTATGTCGGTTTGGCCCCCGAACATCCGCTGACAAAAAAAGCCGCCGAGAAGAATCCCGCCCTGCAGGCCTTTATCGAGGAATGTGCGCATACCAAAGTCGCCGAAGCCGAGTTGGCGACCATGGAAAAGAAGGGGATTGATACCGGGCTCAAGGCAATTCATCCTGTCAGCGGTGATGAAGTACCGGTATGGAGCGCTAATTTCGTGCTCATGGAATACGGATCCGGTGCGGTGATGGCGGTGCCGGCACACGACCAGCGTGATTATGAGTTCGCCAGGCAATATGCCCTGCCTATCCGGCAGGTGATACACCCTGAAGAGGACGCTGTTGACGTCGACCTGCGCAAGGCGGCTTTTACCGACAAGGGTGTTCTGAAAGATTCCGGCCAGTTTGACGGCCTGACATCGCAACAGGCTTTTGATGCTATTGCCGGATATCTGGAAAAACAGGGTAAGGGACGCAAGACCGTTAATTTCCGTTTGCGTGACTGGGGTGTCTCGCGGCAGCGCTACTGGGGTTGCCCGATTCCGATGATCAATTGTCCGGCCTGTGGACCGGTGCCGGTGCCGGAGGATCAATTACCCGTCGAGTTGCCCTCCGACGTGGTGCTTGAAGGCAGTGGTTCGCCATTGAAAAAAGACCGGGACTTTATTGAAACCGTCTGCCCCGCCTGCGGTGCAGACGCTGAGCGCGAAACCGATACCTTCGATACTTTTTTCGAGTCATCCTGGTATTACGCGCGTTATACCTGCAGTGATTATAACGGGGGTATGCTGGATGAGAGGGTGAACCACTGGCTGCCCGTGGATCAGTATATCGGCGGTATTGAACACGCGGTCCTGCACCTGCTTTATGCACGCTTCTTCCATAAGCTGATGCGTGACCTGGAACTGGTGCAGGGCGATGAGCCGTTCCGGCATTTGCTGACCCAGGGCATGGTCAACAAGGACGGCTCCAAGATGTCCAAGTCCAAGGGTAATACGGTGGACCCGCAGGCTCTGATGGATAAGTACGGCGCCGATACCGTGCGCCTGTTCATGATGTTTGCAGCGCCACCGGAGCAGTCACTGGAGTGGTCGGACTCCGGGGTCGAAGGCGCATCGCGTTTCCTGAATCGTTTATGGAAAGCGGTGTTCAGTCATGTATCCGGCGCAGCGGCGCCGGTGCTCGATGCTGACGCTCTGGATGACAGACAAAAAGCCTTGCGCCGCAAGGTGCACGAGACGGTGCGTAAAGTCGGCGATGATATCGGTCGGCGCTATACCTTCAATACCGCTATCGCCGCCAACATGGAACTGCTCAACGAAGTCGGAAGGTTCAAGGATGATTCGCACTCGGGGCTGGCGGTGCTGCAGGAAGCGCTGCAGCTTGTTGTTTTGATGTTGTCTCCGATTGTGCCGCATATCAGTCACAGCTTATGGCAGGCACTGGGGCACGGTGACAGTGTGGCCGATCAGCCATGGCCGCAGGCCGATGAAAGTGCACTGGTCAAGGACAGCGTTGAACTGGTGGTGCAGGTGAACGGTAAAGTTCGCGGCAAGATTTCGGTTGCTGCCGATGCGGATGATGAGGTCATTATCGAAACGGCGTTGGCGAAGACTAATGTGAAGCGCTTCATGCAAGGCAAGGCACTGCGTAAGGCCATTGTGGTTGCCGGCCGACTGGTGAATCTGGTGCTTAGCTGAGGAGAGAAAAACAGCAATGAATATGAACCGCTCTCTTCATGTGGCGGCTATCGCTTTACTGCTCGCCCTGCTGCCAGCCTGTGGGTTTCACCTGCGCGGAGACGTTGAGCTGCCGCCGGCCTTGCAGGAAACCTACCTCGAGTCAAGGAATCCCTACACGGGTATGGCGCGGGCACTGCGCGTTGAACTGGAAGCGGCCGGTGGCAGGATCGTGGAGAGCAGTGAAAATGCTTCTGCGGTGTTGCATATTGTCAGGGAGATTTCCGAGAACCGCATACTGTCGGTCGGCAGTACCGGTAAAGCCAGCGAGTACGAATTGTTCAACGAGGTTGTTTTCTCGCTCATTGATGCAGAGGGCAAGGTGCTGATAAAACCGCAAAGCCTGCGCATGACCCGCGACCTGGTATTCGATGAAACCGAATTGCTGGGCAAGATTTCTGAAGCCGAGGGTATCCACCGACAGATGCGCAGGAATCTGGCGCGGCAGATCATTATCCGTATCGGCGTCGGACTGCGTCAGCAATGACGCAGTTGCGCGCCGATCAGCTTGACAGGCAGCTGGCTGGCGGTTTATCGCCTGTCTATTTTATTCACGGCGATGAAACCCTGCTGGTCGGTGAGTGCGCGGATGCGGTGCGTGCCGCTGCCCGCGAACAGGCTTATAGCGATCGCCAGGTGCTGAGCGCAGACAGCGGTTTTGACTGGAACAGGCTGTCAGCGGCTTCGGACAGCCTGTCACTGTTTTCCGAAAGGCGTATTCTGGAATTGCGATTGCCAACCGGCAAACCGGGCAGGGAAGGCGCCAGGGCGCTGTGCGAATATACCGCGCGGCTGCCGGAAGACACTGTCTTGCTGGTCATTTCGGCGAAACTGGAAGCCGCTGCACGAAAAAGCAAGTGGGTGCAGGCGCTGGACAGGGTGGGTATTTCAGTGCCGGTGTGGCCGGTTGAAGCGGCCCAGTTGCCGGCCTGGATCGAGCGGCGCATGCGGGCACACAACATGCGGCCAAGCCGGGATGCGCTGCAACTGATAGCGGACCGGGTGGAGGGGAACCTGCTGGCAGCTGCCCAGGAAATCGAAAAACTCTACCTGCTGCACGGGCCTGGTCCGCTGGATCTGGAAACCGCCGGCGAACTGGTTGCCGACAGTGCGCGTTACGATATTTTCACGCTGGTGGATGCGGCGCTGGCGGCTGATGCTGTCTATGCCCAGCGGATTCTGGTCGGACTGCGCGCTGAGGGGGTCGAACCGGTGCTCGTGTTGTGGGCCTTGTCGCGGGAGATACGATCCCTGGCGTCTATGGCGAGGGCTGTTAAGGCAGGCATGCCGCTGGCCAGGGTGCTGGCGGAGCGGCGTGTGTGGGAGAAACGCAAACCCCTGATTAGTGGCGTGTTACAGCGTATCCGTGGACGTCAGTGGTGGGTGCTGTTGCAGCGCTGTGCGCTTATCGACCGTGTTATCAAGGGGCGCGCGCAGGGCAGCGCCTGGGATGAGCTGTTACAATTGACACTGTGGCTTGCCGGTGTGTCTTCGCTACCGGTTTAAGCCTGAATCTGACAGAGTGACATATGACTGAATCGGCAGAATCCGTAAATTTCGATGTGCCCCGCTACATGCGGGAGTTGGGGCAGTACGCCCGCGAGGCTTCGCGCCTGGTGGGCCGGGCGGAAAGCGGGGATAAAAATGCTGCGCTGTATGCGATCGCAGATGCCATCCTGGCGGACAGGGCGCGACTGGCGACGGAGAACCAGAAAGATCTGCAGGCCGGCAAACAACGTGGTCTGGATGCCGCATTGCTCGACCGCCTGGAATTGACCGATGCGCGTATCGATGCCATGGCCGAGGGCTTGCGCCAGATCGCCGCGCTGGCCGATCCGGTGGGCGCTGTCAGTGATCTGAATTACCGTCCGTCCGGTATCCAGGTGGGACGCATGCGCGTGCCACTGGGGGTCATCGGTATAATTTACGAATCGCGTCCCAACGTAACGGTCGATGCGGCGGGTTTATGCCTGAAGTCCGGCAACGCCTGTATTCTGCGCGGTGGTTCCGAAGCGCTGCATTCCAACCAGGCATTGGCAGGCTGCATAAAAAAGGGCCTTGAACAGGCTGGATTACCGGCCACTGCCGTGCAGGTGGTGGCAACCACGGATCGTGCTGCAGTCGGTGAACTGCTCAAGCTGGAAGAGTTTGTGGATGTCATTGTGCCGCGCGGTGGCAAGGGGCTGATCGAGCGCATCAGCCGCGAGTCGCGAATTCCGGTCATTAAACATCTGCATGGTGTTTGTCATACCTATATTGACGATCAGGCCGATATTGATAAAGCCGTCAAGGTTGCCTTTAACGCCAAGACCCAGCGTTACGGCACCTGCAACACCATGGAAACGCTGCTGGTAGCAGAAGGTATCGCTGAGCGTGTATTACCCCTGTTGGGCCGGATGTATCAGGATGCGGGCGTCGAGTTGCGCGGCTGTGAGCGCTCCCGGCAGATTCTGAATGATATCAAGGCGGCGCAAGACTCCGATTGGGAGGAAGAATACCTGGCGCCGATCCTGTCGCTGCGGGTGGTGGCTGATCTGGATGCCGCCATCGACCACATCGAGACATTCGGGTCCAGGCATACCGATGTGATTGTCAGCGAGAATATCACTCGCGCCCGGCGTTTTTTACGTGAAGTCGATTCCAGTTCGGTCATGATCAATGCCTCTTCTCGGTTTGCCGATGGTTTTGAGTATGGCCTGGGTGCCGAAATCGGCATCAGCACCGACAAGTTGCACGCGCGTGGGCCGGTCGGGCTGGAGGGCCTCACGACGCAGAAATTCATCGTGCTGGGTGACGGCCATATCCGGGTTTGAGGTTCCTTAGTTAAACCCATGATCTGTATCCTCGGCGGTACTTTCGATCCCGTTCATTTTGGTCATTTACGGCCAGCGCTTGACGTGCAGCAGGCGCTCGGGATTCCCTGTGTACAGCTGATACCCTGTCGGGCCCCACCACACCGTGATCCTCCGCAGGCTTCACCTGAACAGCGGCTGACACTGTTACGGCTGGCGGTCGAGGACGAACCGGCGCTGCAAATCGATACACGGGAGCTGGACCGTGACGGACCGTCTTACATGGTGGATACCCTGGCATCGTTACGCGCGGAAATCGGCGAGGAATCCCTGTGTCTGGCCTTGGGTATGGACGCCTTGCTGGGCCTGGAGAGCTGGGACCGCTGGCGGGAGATCGCAAATTTGTGCCATCTGGTGGTGATGCAGCGCCCGGCCAGGCAATGGCCGCAACAGGGCGCGCTGGCGGACCTGGTCAGTAAAGCGCGCACCGGGGTACTCAGGCAGCTGCATGAACGACCGGCCGGTTGTGTTTTCGGCGTTCCGGTTACCCAGATGGCTGTTTCATCGACACAGATTCGGGAGTTAATGGCGGCGGGGGCAAGTCCGCGTTACCTGTTGCCGGATATTGTCCTGAACCGCATTAAGCAAGAGAAATGGTATGCAAACTGACGCATTGAAAGACACCGTGCTGCAGGCGCTGGAAGGCCTGAAAGCTATTGATACCGTTGCATTGGATGTGCGTAACATGACGTCGGTCACAGACATCATGATTATCGCCAGCGGTACTTCGAACCGACATGTCAAGTCGCTCGCCGATGCTGTTGTGAGGGCCTGTAAAAAGGCAGGTGTTGCGGCCCTGGGAGTGGAGGGCGAGCGCGAAGGCGAATGGGTGCTGGTTGATCTGGGTGATGTAGTTGTGCATGTCATGCAGCCACGTATCCGTGAGTTCTATGCCCTGGAAAAACTCTGGGCACTGACAGAACAGAGCCGGGAAAAAAGTGAGTGGGGTTGAAGGCGGTGAATATCAATCTCATCGCCATCGGAACCCGCATGCCGGCGTGGGTGAATGAGGCCTACCGGGAATACGCGCGTCGTCTGCCGCGCGAATGCCGCCTGCATCTCACTGAAATTCCTCTTGCACAGCGGGTTAAATCCAGGAATGTGGAGCGGGCGGTGGCCGAGGAAGGCAAGCGCATGCTCGCTGAGCTGTCACCTGCTGAGCACGTCATTGCACTGGATGTGAAAGGCCGGAGCTGGTCGACTGAACAACTGGCGGGGCAGTTGCAGCAGTGGATGCAGGAGGGGCGTGGTATCAGCCTGCTGGTCGGGGGGCCCGACGGCTTGTCGGATGCGTGTCTTGAACGCGCCCGGCAGCGCTGGTCACTGTCACCGCTAACCCTGCCGCATGCTCTGGTACGCGTACTGCTCGCCGAACAGCTTTATCGTGCCTGGACAGTGATGGTCGGTCACCCTTATCACCGCGCCGGATGATTATTCTGGCCTCAGGTTCCCCGCGGCGTCAGGCGCTTTTGCAGCAGATCAGTGTCCGTTTTCGCCAACAGGTCGCAGAAGTCGATGAAACGCCACTGGATAATGAATCGGCGGAGGATTACGTGGTGCGCCTGGCCATGGCAAAAGCGCGTGCCGTTCGACAGCGCTTCGCTGAAGATAAGGCGCCGGTGCTTGGCGCCGATACGGCTGTTGTGGTCGATGGTAGACTGTTAGGGAAACCGGCTGATCTGGCCCATGCCCGGGATATGCTGCAGCTGTTGTCGGGACGCAGGCACCAGGTGTTGAGTGCCGTGGCTCTGGTCAAAGATCGGCAGGCCGTAGCTGTCAGTGACAGTAGCGTATGGTTTCGGACCTTGAGCGAAAAGGAAATAGAAGACTACTGGAAAACCGGGGAACCCCGGGACAAGGCGGGAGCCTATGGTATTCAGGGAATCGGAGCGATATTTGTCGAACGGCTGGAAGGCAGTTACTCGGGGGTGATGGGCCTGCCACTTTGTGAAACCGCCCGGTTGCTGCGGAATTTCGGTATTCAGGTATTGGGTTAATGACAGTTGAATTGCTGGTAAATGTGACGCCGCAGGAAACCCGTGTTGCGATGGTCGAGAACGGCATGCTGCAGGAGGTTTATATCGAGCGGACGCGGCGTCGCGGCCTGGTGGGTAATATCTACAAAGGAGCAGTGTGCCGGGTGTTGCCAGGCATGCAGGCAGCCTTTGTCGACATTGGCCTGGAGAAGGCGGCTTTTCTGCATGCTTCTGATATCGCTGTGGCGGTCGATGAGGAAAACATGGAGCAGACCGGCGGCGACAGCATTGCCCGGCTTTTACATGAAGGTCAGAAAATACTGGTTCAGGTCATCAAGGATCCGCTGGGTACCAAGGGGGCACGCTTAACGACGCACATCACCATACCTTCCCGTTATCTGGTGTTTATGCCTGAAGTCCACAACGTCGGTGTATCGCAGCGAATCGAAGACGAAGCTGAGCGGCAACGCCTGCGTGAGTTCGTGATCGCGGCACGTGCTGACGAGAGCAGCGGTGGTTTCATATTGCGGACTGCGGCAGAAGGTGCCAGTGAAGAAGCGATTGCCTCCGATCTGCGTTTTCTGCAACGGATGTGGGCCTCGATTCAGGCGCGTATCGAACCGGCAGGAGCCGGTGACGTTGTGCATGAGGATCTTCCGCTGGTACTGCGCGTGTTGCGCGATATATCCGATGCTGATGTGGAGAAGCTGCGCATCGATTCGCGAGAGACTTTTCAGCGGGTTGAGAACTTCGTCAGCCAGTTCACACCGGAGCTGGCGGGCAAGCTCGAGTATTATCCCGGCGAACGGCCGATCTTTGATTTATACAGTTTAGACGATGAAATTCAAAAGGCGCTGGATCGCAAAGTACAGCTGAAATCCGGCGGCCATCTGGTGATCGATCAGACCGAAGCCATGACGACCATCGACGTCAATACCGGTGCCTACGTCGGGCACCGGAACCTGGAAGAGACAATTTTCAAGACCAACCTGGAAGCGGCGCAGGCCATTGTGCGTCACTTACGGCTGCGTAATCTGGGCGGCATCATTATTGTGGATTTTATCGATATGCAGACAGAGGAGCACAAGCGCCAGGTGTTGCGCGCTCTAGAAAAGCATATAGAGCGTGATCATGCCAACTGCCATATCAGCGAGATATCGAATCTCGGGCTGGTTCAGATGACGCGAAAACGCACCCGCGAAAGCCTTGAGCACGTGCTGTGTGAAACCTGTCCAACCTGTGATGGACGGGCTTCCGTAAAGACGGCAGAAACGGTGTGCTACGAAATATTCAGGGAAATTCTGCGCGAGGCCCGGCAGTTTGATGCAGAGCAGTTGCTGGTGCTGGCGTCGCAGGAAGTTGTCGATTTGCTGCTGGATGAAGAATCGACCAGCCTGGCGGAACTCGAGGCGTTTATTGATAAACCGATCAAGTTCCAGGTTGAAGCCTTATACACACAGGAACAGTTCGACGTGGTCTTGTTGTAAGGCGTGGTAATGTGGTGAGTCTCTTCAGTTTAAAGTCCTCCAAGCGCTGGATCCCCAGGTAGATTGTCATGGTTGTCCTGCGAACCCTTCGCATTGCCTGGTTGAGCGTCGCAATACTGATCGTAGCACTGGCTCTGACACTCAGTGCTGTACGGCTGTTGTTGCCTGGTATGTCAGAGTACAGGGTGCAGATTGAATCCGTTGCCCGGAATTTTCTGCAACGCCCCGTGCAGATTGGTTCGCTCGACACAGCCTGGCATGGCCTGTCGCCTGTATTGAAGCTTAACCAGGTGGTCATTCAGGACCAGCAGTTCCCCAATGGCGAGTTGACGATTGCTGAAGTTCAGGTCGCTCTGGATGTTGTTGGATCGCTTATACAGCGCAGATGGCGCACTGCCGGAATCAGTTTTATCGGTATCGGCTTGAATCTGGAAACTGATCTGAAGACGAGCAGAAAGGTGGACTGGGGGCTCGAGCCATTCAACTGGCTGTTGCAGCAGGAGAGTATTACGCTCGAAGACGTGAAGATCGACTGGACGGACGCGGGACTGTTTGAACAGCCCGTTCGCTTGACAGGGCTTGCTTTAAAGCTGGTGAATGACGGTAGACGTCATCAGTTTTTACTACAGACGGAGTTACCTGCATCGTTTGGCAAGAGGCTGAAACTCGCTGCCGATCTCAATGGAAAGGGAACGAATTATCAGGATTGGCGGGGCCGGGTTTACCTGGAAACCGAGAGTCTGGCGCTGGATGTGGTCGAACGCGTTTTTACCGAAGCGCCGCTTAGCGCCAGCGGAAGGATGGATCTTGAAATGTGGGCCGGCATACGTGACTCGCAGCTGGAGTGGGGAAGCGGGTCAATACTCATACATGACGCATTATTTGAAAATACGACAGCGGACGCACAGAGTATCGGTGCCGATCTGTTGTCCAGTGCCTTTTTCCTGCAGGCTACCGGTACCGGTTGGGAATTCGGGCTAAGGGAATTAGAGCTGCAGCGGGACAACAGGATGGTCTGGCCGCCGTCAGAAGTTAACCTGCATATTGATACCGGTACTGAACTCAGGGTTCGGGGCAATGCCTCGACGCTGGATCTGGATGAATTGCACTCACTTACACCTTTGTTGCCATGGGTGGATGCCGAAGCCCTGTTAATGCTCGACCGGCTTGAGCCCGAAGGTCTGTTGCGTGAAGCAGAATTTGAGTTCCGGTACAGCAAGGGTGCAACGCCGCGATTTTCGGCACGGGCAAAGATAGAGGATCTGAAGATTGCTGCCAATGCCGGGCAGCCCGGTGTCAGCGGCTTGTCCGGCTGGCTCGAAGGTAATCTTCAATCGGGTCACCTGCATCTCGATTCTGCCAGTGCCTCTCTGCTCATGCCGGCTGTGTTTCCCGCCGCAGTTGATCTGAGGTATCTGGTGGGGGTCGTGCACTGGCAACGGTATGCAGACCTTTTCCGCATAGAAAGCCGGCAATTGAGAGTGGAAAGCAGTGAGCTCGGGTTGCTGGCGCGTTTTCAGCTGGACTGGCCCTATGAACTGACTTCACCCTGGCTGGATATGCAGCTTGCTGTGGATGATTTTCCGTTGACACAGGTTCGTAATCACCTGCCGGAAAAGGTAATGCCCGCCAAAGCGGCGGCCTGGTTGAAACGAGCCTTTGTTGCCGGTACTGCTACCAACACAAGGGTGATTCTGCAGGGCCGGATGGACCAGATGCCGTTTGATCATCAGGAAGGAAGGTTTGAGGCAGGTTTCGATTTTGAGGATGTCATACTGGATTACCATCCCGACTGGGGGCGGCTCGATGAACTGGATGGAACTGCATTGTTTGCCGGTCGCAACATGCATATTACCGGCACGTCCGGAAGGATACAGGATTCACCCGTAAAGCGGGTGGTTGCTGTTATCAAGAATCTCAAGAAACCATTACTGCAGATCGAGGGTACTGTGGGTGGTACCCTGCCGGGCATGCTTGCGTACACAGGCAGCAGCCCGCTGGGCAGGAAATTCGGTGGATTTATCGAACAGCTGGACGCCGGCGGTGACGCACGCCTGCAACTGGATATGGATATTCCCCTGATTCGCAGCCTGGGTGAGGTCAGGGTTAACGGAGTTGTGACACTGCAGAATAATGATCTGATAGTGAAGCAGGAAGATATCCGCTTCACCGATATCCAGGGAATGCTGCGTTTCACCCGGAAAGGTGTGAGTGCCGACAAGCTGCGGGCGAAGCTGCTGGGTCGACCCATGCTGGTATCGGTGTACCAACAGGGAGCAGACGCTCATTCCAGCACAGTGGTGGATATCCAGGGTGAATTGGGGGTCACCGAATTGCTGCCGGAAATATCGATGCTGGCGCCCCATATCGAGGGTATGCCAAAGTGGCAGGCGTTGCTGGAGATTCAGAATCAGCGGCAAGCCGGTGAACCCTCGCTTGAGCTGCTGTTACGGTCGGATCTCAAGGGTGTGGCAATCGATCTTCCGCATCCGTTCACGAAACAGGCGGCCGAGTTACGGGAGCTCCGGCTGCTCATGGTTCCCGGCCAGGAGAAGCGCTATCCGCTAAAGATCAGTTACGGCAAGCACATCAATGCGGCGGTACTTCTGGCAGCCAATAAAAGCGGGGTCCGTAAAGCCAATATCCGTTTTGATGGCGGGAACGCCCGGTTGCCGGATCGACAGGAGATACTGTTGTCCGGACGCCTCGACGAACTGGATCTTGGGCGCTGGGTTTCCTTGTTCAGCGCCAACAAGGGTGGTGATCACATAGTGCCGGTACTGACGGTCGATCTGGCGGTTGACAAATTCCTGCTGGCCGGCCAACAGGTAGAGGATATCAGCGCTGAGAGCAGGATGCCGGATCCCTGGCATTTTCAGGTGCGTGGAGAGGGGGCCAGCGGTTGGGTCCGCTGGGTTTTTGCCGATCGTGCCAACCCCGCCAAGCTAATGGCCAACCTGCAACATCTGGTGTTGGTGAGCCGGGATGCCGAAAGTTCTGCGCTTGTACATCCCAATACCTTACCGGAGATGGATATCAGTATCGATACCTTGAACTGGAATAAACGGGATCTGGGACGTATCAAATTGGTCGGTAAGCGCTCTCGCTATGGCATCAGTTTTGAAACCCTGGACGTGCATTCCGAGGCTATTGGCCTTAACGGGCAGGGCGCGTGGCTGGATATCGATGGGCAACAAGGTACCCGGTTCAACGCCGCCATTGATGGCGGCGAGTTGGGCGAGCTCGCTGATTTGCTGGGTACAGGCAGTGCAATCAAGGGCGGCAAGTTGAGTGGCGATATCGTGGCGAACTGGCCTGGTTCACCCGCTGACTTTAACCCGGCAACAGTCGAGGCGGAATTTAATCTCAGGGCCGAAGATGGCAGGCTGCTCAGTGTCGACAAAAGCGGTGCCGGCAAGTTGCTCAGTCTGTTCAGTCTAAACTCCCTGCAGCGGCGTCTAACGCTCGACTTCACCGACGTCTACAAGGAAGGTTTCAGTTTCGACAAAATGCAGGGGCACTTCGTGGTCTCGGAGGGTAATGCATCTACCAATGACTTTACCATCAAGGGTACGTCCGCGACGATTGAGATTAGCGGTCGGACCGGCCTGATTGCACAGGATTATGACCAACGAGTCACGGTAATACCACAGGTCAGCTCAACCCTGCCGATTGCAGGGGCGATAGCAGGTGGGCCGGTAGTAGGTGCTGCGGTTTTCCTGGCCGACAGACTGGTAGGAGACAAGTTCAATCGCATTACCCGGGTCCGCTATCAGGTGAGTGGGAGCTGGGATGACCCGGTATACAAGAGGCTGGAGCAGCAGACCAGGGATGGCAATGACGTCGGGTTAGAAGTGGATGAGCCCTAGTCACGGTGTACATTCGGCAGGTATTCGGCGGGCGCTGTGCTATGCTCTGCCTGTGAAGACACTGGCCTTTTTGTCGACGTTGCTGACTGCCACATCCACCTTTGCGGAAACCGCGCAGTGGGTATTGAGTGCAGACGCCTGGGCGAGACCGAGGGATGGACAAACGGTTACCCGGCTTTCGCCTTTGCCGGAGGTGCTATCCAGTTGGATGGAGAGCGACGGGCAACGCCTGCTCATCCGCTATCCGGGGGGGGAAGAAGGATTATTGTGGGCGCATGAACTGCGTTCCTGGCTGGTTGCGCTGGGCGTGCCACTGGACGACCAGGAACTGGTGGCGGGCAGTCATCAGGCCGATCGCATTGAACTGGAACTGGCGAGGTAAGAATAAGTGACAACGGTAGCCTGTATACAAATGGCGTCCGGGCCCAACGTCGGAGCTAATCTCCTTGAAGCCGAACGCCTGATCGGTGTGGCGGTGGACAAGGGCGCCAAGCTGATTGTGTTGCCCGAAAACTTTGCCATGATGGGCAAGGAGGAAGGCGACAGGTTGGCGGTGCGCGAATCCGATGACGGTGGCCCCATTCAGGATTTTCTTTCCCAGCAAGCCCTGAAACAGGGAATCTGGCTGGTGGGTGGTACGGTACCCATGGCTGCAAAGGCAGACAACAAGATTCGCGCAGCCTGTTATTTATATGACGACCAGGGAAAACAGGCGGCGCGCTATGACAAGATTCACTTGTTTGACGTTTCGCTTGTCGATAGCGATGAAAGCTACGCCGAATCAGAGGCCATCGAGTCAGGGGATCAGGCCGTCGTCGTAGAAACACCGTTTGGAAAGCTGGGGCTGGCGGTTTGTTACGATCTGCGCTTTCCCGAGTTATTCCGCACCATGCTCGACCAGGGGATGGACATCATTGCAATGCCGTCTGCATTCACCGCTATTACCGGCAAAGCGCACTGGAGCATCCTGGTACGCGCCCGCGCCATTGAAAACCTGTGCTATGTGCTGGCAGCCGGCCAGGGTGGTTATCATGTTAACGGGCGTGAAACCTATGGCCATAGTATGATCGTCGATCCCTGGGGACAGGTCATGAACGAACTGGCCAATGGTTCCGGACTGGTATGTGCAGAAATAGACCTGGAGCATCTTAATAATATTCGCCGCACGTTTCCGGCTCTGGAACATCGCAATATCGTCTGCCGGGTTTTCTGATATCAGAACGATTGTTCATGAGCGTGTAAGTTAGCCGACTTAAGCTTGCGGGACACGTTGTGCCCCAGGGCACCCTCTCTTGCTGCGCAATTCACCTTGTGCCCCAGGG
>JBDNAP010000506.1:0-4624 GCA_039768325.1 Thiogranum sp. | reverse complement strand
GCCATGATGTTCTCCAGCACCATCATGGGCCTTAAACTGCTACCCAGCACGGTATTACATCACCAGCATACCGGTGAAATCATTATCAGCGTACTGCTGTTGCAGGATATGATCGCCATCGTAATCCTCTTGTTACTGCACGGGCTGAGCGGAACAATCGATGGCTGGCAAAGTGCTCTGGTACTGAGCATGGTGCTGCCGGGATTTCTGCTTTTTGCGTTCGGCTTCTCACGTTTTGTACTGACCCGCCTGCTGGCAAGATTCGACACCATTAAGGAGTATATCTTCCTGGTCGCCATTGGCTGGTGCCTGGGCATGGCTGAACTGTCTGAAGCCCTTGGTCTGTCGCCGGAAATCGGCGCCTTTATTGCCGGTGTTGCGGTGGCAACCGAACCTATTTCGCGCTTTATCGCAGAAAGTCTCAAACCGTTGCGGGATTTTTTCCTGGTAGTGTTTTTCGTCAGCCTTGGCGCAGCGTTTGACCTGTCTTCCATGCAACATGTTGTGCTACCAGCATTAATACTCGCCGCTGTCAGCCTGCTGGTTAAACCCGTTGTGTTCAGAATGTTATGGATTCGCGAAGGGGAAACCCCGGAACTATCCCAGGAGGTCGGGGTGAGACTGGGTCAGATCAGCGAGTTTTCGCTATTGATTGCGTTGCTGGCAACACAGTCGAACGTCATTAGCACACAGGCATCCCATGTCATCCAGCTGGCAACGCTGATAAGCTTTATAGTGTCATCCTATTTTATCGTCTTACATTATCCGACGCCTATCGCGGTTTCCGATCGGCTGCGCCGCGATTAGGCATCGAGTGCAGGCCGCAGGGTAAGCGCAGAGAATCATTCAGGAAAATCATGCATCTGAACACCGGAACAAGCCCGGCCTGACGGATTAATCAGAGATACCCTAGATATAAAAGTACTTCCAGTTACAGTGCGAATAGGTATGCAGGGCGTTGAGTAACTTATCCGAAGGTACTGCTTCCTGCGGGTAGATTCCACTGACCTTGATAAAGCAACGGCCAAAGCCGGCACTTTGTCTCCAGTCAAGATCCGATACCCGGGATTCATTACCGCACTGTTGACATCTATAACGCGCCTGAAAAGAGCAGGCTCTCGACAGCTCAACAGCTGCACGACATGTTGCACAGCGGACAGCTGGCTTTGATTCCCCCCTAAGCAAGGTTACTTCCCGGTAATTCAGAAGACTTATATGACAAACCGCCTGCCCTTGTTCGGCAAGTTCCGGGTCAAGCACAATATGCGGAGAACAGCCAAGAAACATCACCAGCTTGAGGAAATGCTCACCTGCCTGGACTTCATCAACACGACCAGAGGCGCTAAGTGGCCTGGTAAGACCAAGGTCAGACAAGATACTGGCCAGTGAATCCGGATCAGCAGGTTGCCACATCGGGTCATCTGCATGCAGAAGCAGCGACGGCATCCGATCCTTCCGTGAACAGACGAGCCCGATTTCTCTGAGTCAGGCTTTGGAGCCGGACATATCCCAGCTGAACGAACAATCGAGATAGGAACGCACCGAAATAATTCCGACCATGCCGTCTTCGACCATTGTTGCAACTGGCGACCGCTGTCGAAACTTTCTATTGGGCTTATGCATCCAGAGCCTACCCATACGCTGGCTGAACGGATAGGTTGTCCGCAGAGCATCTGCGATACAGATCAGGTGCTCAACACGTTGCATCACCTCCGGTTCATCAGGCAAGGGCCGGCTATCGCGCATACGCTTGACCTCTCGGCTCGGAACATCACTAATGCCCAGCAATACAAGCTGGTCTTTTGCATCGATTTCCCAGTCATCCAGCATATTCAGAATGCCGCGGGTAAGTTCCAGACGTTCCTCTTCGCTCATACCGACCATGACTACCATCCTCTGAAATTCGTTGAAACTGCCAAACCGTGCCTGTTCGGGTAAAATTTCCCATGCTTGGAGTACTGCGTGACAATGTTGTTCCGTGGCCGATTTGTGCTGATCAGATACACCGCTTCCACTGAAGTAAGTGTAACACGAGGCTGTGATTAGCCGTTTAACTATACCTTAGCAAATCTGGGGATGTGGATATGACCATGGCAGACTCTGGTGCACCACCTCATCATACCAGGCGGGATTCTTATGGGGACTAGCGGCCTGCTGTTATTCATTCTGTTGGGACTGCTTGTGTGGTTCTGGCAAAATAATTTGCGGGCGAGAGAGCTTGCGCTGCGAGCGGCCCGGGATACCTGCCAGAGTCAGCAACTGCAGCTGCTTGACGGTACGGTAACACTACACCGTCTGGCACTGCGACGCTCGGTTGGAGGCAGCCTGACACTGCAACGAACATTCCAGTTCACCTACAGCGTAGAGGGCGACGATCGACGAACCGGTTTCATCATCACCCTGGGAAACCTTGTTGAGCAAGTGGGCTTGTGAGAAACCGACATCGGCTTGCTATACTGCACAGATTCGATTAATCACTCAACAGCTGTTTAGATAACGTCATGCCATATTACATCTACAAGATTGTTGCCGGCCCAACCGATCTGCTGAAAACACTCGAAAAAATAGAGCAATTCGACTCCTTCAAGGAAGCCAGGCAACGTGCCCGCAGTCTGCGTGCCGCGATGTCTGCTGACGATAACTATACTGTTAAAGTCATGTTTGCCAGCTCGGAACTGGAAGCAGAAGAGAAACTCCTGGAGAAACGGGAGCAGCCGATTCTGCGCGAGTGGGAAAAATAGTATTTTCCATGGTTGAGGAAGACGAGTACCGTTCAACCTACCAGAACATCAATCAACGCCGCTGCGTGTTTGAGAAAGCCATTCTGACTCGGCGCTGCTCGTGTCTATGTTCAGCCCGTTTTTACCTCGCAGACCGGGAAGGTATCGCCTGCGACTCGGCTACCGCCCATGAACGCTGCCGCTATTTCATCTCGCTGTTGCGGGAAAATGCCCGCTTTGCACTCAAAATCACCGTGCTCGATGGCGAATTGCCCCACGCCAAGGAAATCAAAGTACAGAATGGCGGCTTGCTCGGTTTGCAGCGAGCCTTGCACCCTGAATTGGGTGACGACAAGGTTAATGACGTTTGCGGGCTAACCGCCCTTGGCGAACAAGTTTACGGCTCACTGGAACAAATCCCCTATCAGGAACTCGTCAAATCGATTGCGGAATTCGTAGGTCGCCGACCTCGCCGTTCGAAACGCTGAAAACAGTAAAAAATACACCCTGGTCGGACCCTTTTATCGCAAAGG
The DNA here is from genome assembly GCA_039768325.1 of Thiogranum sp. GTDB lineage: Bacteria > Pseudomonadota > Gammaproteobacteria > DSM-19610 > DSM-19610 > Thiogranum. The sequence goes on along the minus strand of JBDNAP010000506.1, from coordinate 1,371 downwards.
CGATAATATACGGTATATTGGGCAACGCCATGCAGGCAGTGAACAACCACAGGTTAGCCACCCCGTCCCAACCGGGGCGACTGCGGACAGGAGTCCGGGCATTAAAAATCCACTGACAACAAAAGAAATTCAGGCCCTCCAGCGGCAGTTGGAGGAGTTGCGGCTGGAACACAGGGATCTTGATGATGTTATTCACCATCTCATCCACTCGGACTACCCGGACCAGCTGCAACTCAAACGTCTGAAAAAACGCAAACTCAAGCTCAAGGATAGTATCGAAATGCTCGAAAGCCGCCTGATTCCAGATATCGACGCCTGATCACTTTACCCGATGCCCCGCCTTCTTTGGCGGAGAAACGACTTCTATACTGGCCCCCTCCACTTCGCTAAAACGTCGCACCTGAACATGGACTTGTTTTAAACCTTTCCCCTGACTCAGCGTGTAGGCAACGGCCGGTTGATAGGGCTGCCAGGATGCACCGGAAAAATCGGCCTTTTCACTGATACGAATCTGATTAACGGGACCGGAGGCGGCCGTAGAAATCAACACTTTGCCTGACTCCCCCGTACCTGAATCTGCACTAATATCGATCCTGTCCAGAGTCAAACCCGACGACCCTGTATTGTCCTGCGGTTCAAGCGCTGCTTCACACTCTGGGCCACCGCCACCCGATGCGATCCTCAAAACCAGAACACGACTCTGGTGGAGTGGTTCCAGCAGTTGCTTCCTGCCCTTAAATCCCTGCTTTGAAACTGTAGCCAGCAACGGCACTGGCCTCTGACTCAAGTTCTCGAAACGTACCACACCGTCCTCGTCCGACCGTCCTGCACCGAACTGGTCCGGCCTGGCCGTCGTACCCAGGCAAACCGCAGCACCGCTGACTGCGCGATCTGACTGCTTGCTGAACACGCGAACCTCAAGCCAATGGGATTCATCGGAAAAAGAAAAAACACTGGCTGCGAACGTAGCCAGAACCAGGCCTATGAGAAATTTTACCGTAAAATATCTATTTTTGTTGTTCATTTTCAAATACCTTTAGTTATTATGATGTCATACCGAGCGTATGTTTACGCCAGCCTTCTCTGCAGCCAGCCGTTCCATCTTCAAGGCACGGAAAATCACCCGCAAATTTGTGAATCCACTCACCGGCCGCCTGCTCTCCATCAAGCCGCCTTTACTTCTGTAGTCAGAACGTCCGCTCTGTAACACTAAAATAGCTGGGCATACCCAGGCGTCGCCCCGCCGCATCCCGGCTTTTCACGATCCGTTACTTGTTAATTGTAGCGCTTCCTGGGCTTTTCAGCTGTTACAAGCTGAAAAAATCGCGTATTTCCCGCGGATTTCCGTTGCCGACCAGTCAATATTGTGTG
>JBDNAP010000505.1:0-2558 GCA_039768325.1 Thiogranum sp. | reverse complement strand
GTGCGACGCGTCACCGGGTAGGCTTCTCCAAGCGGCGCCTGCACGATACCTTTGGACGCAAGTCCCTCGACCACCGCGCCAACGGCGGCGGATCGCTCGTCAAACCCGGAGATGGCGGAATTGAGGATAACGCCACGCGACGCGTCGCCCTGGAATACATCCGGATACTCCAGCAGGTGCGCGGCGAATGCCGGCCTGACGCGCCCCGTCAGCAAATCGTCCACCATCAGGGGCACGAACTCGTCTTGCCGGAAGTTGTTGCAGCTTCGAAGGTGTTGCATGAAACTCATGCACGGATTCTAGCCTACATGTCGCGCAAAAGCGGCCCCCAAAAGACAACGATGGCGCAAAAAGCCAAACTCTCCACCCTGAACGAAGAAACGCTTACTGTGACTGTGTTATACGTCGTCGTCAGCGAGCACACCCAATTATTCGGACTAACGGTCAGCGAAAACTTGGGTCCAGTAGATTTGAAAATCCGAGCTGGAGTTACTTGTGGACGCCGCGCCCATCTCGGTGACAGTCGGGTTCATAATATTGCCACAGTGACCAGGACTATCTAACCATCCAGTTACTACTGAATCGACAGTGGCATATCCTGCCGCTATATTCTCACCCCATGCGCGCCATGGATAACCTGTAGCAGATATTCTCTGGCCCGCATTTGTGCCATCGCTTCCCGTATGGCTGAAGAAATTATTGACGGCCATATCCGTAGAATGCCTTTGAGCGGCTGCTTCCAGACTGCAGTGCCAGGCAAGGAGGGCCGTCGCCGCATATGGACTGCTGCCGCAGGTACGTGCCTGCTTCCTCGCATTGTTGACACGCGTTAGCATCTGCTTGTCCATCTCAGACATACAAGTATCGATGGTGCTCTGATCAGTTTGACCCAAGTTATAGTGCGACCCAGTAGTAAAGGTCCAGGTAGTTCCGCCATAGGGGTTGCCGGCCACATCCTCAAGGCCACTAGTTAGAGTTACTGTATATTCTGCCTCGGCTTCCAATTCGGCTTCTGGGACGAAGCTAGCGGTAAAAGTCTCTGCGTTATAGCTTACTGAGCCAGCTACAGTAATATTGTTACGGTTGATCGAAAAGTTCTCGTCAGCCACTGTTGATACTGCGATTGGTTCATTAAAGGTTGCAGTAACGACGGCGCTTGTGGCAATACCTGTGTCGTTGATTTGCGGGCTTCTGGAGACCAAGTCGGGAGGCACGCTGTCAACGAGCGGAAAGACCAACACGTTCACGCTATCCGTACCAGACAACGCACCGTCACTCACCGACAGCTGAACGCGATACTGAGACGGTGCAGCTACCATGGGCGCAACAAAACTGATGCTAGAGTTTCGATTATCCGGCAGGGTTAATGAGTCACCCCCGGTCTGTTGCCAGTAAAACGAAAGTGTGTCGCCATCAGGGTCGAAAGAAGCGGCCCCATCTATTGTTACAGTTTCGCCGCTGGTGGCATTCTGGTCGGCCCCAGCATCGGCATTGGGCGGGCGGTTTTCTGGATCAATTGTGTTGCTGCCATCGGTGACATCGACAAGCTCAGAGTTTGTGCTGCTCGTAGCTATGACTTCATCGCCTGATCCGCCACCCCCACAGGCAGTGAGTATCGTACCCACGAGAAAGGTTAGCACAAACGTAATCGACTGGGAATTAAGCATGCTTTACTACTCTACTCCGGGATGGACATGGCAGCCTCCTTGACATAGTTTTCCATTTACCGGTGATATTTTCCGGGCACTGGTTCACAGTGTAGGCCTATCGCAGCATAGATAAGTCAGCGGCAAAAGGTTCTATTGAGACCAACTGGTTGCAATCCGCTCCAATGCGGCAGGTGACAGCAGTAAGCACGAGCGCATATCGAAGGTTTTTAACCGACTCCCAGCTCATTACCTCGTCGATCTGAAGGAGGGTCCGTTCCCCGCCCTGAATACCGGCTTGCTCCGCAACTTTATTTCCCAAGATCTGCCAAGCCCGCTGTAATTCAGAAACCCCAGTCTTCTCATAGCCCATAAGCGCAGTGTCAAACGCCATTACTGTTGGTTTCCAGTCAGTATCGAACTCGTAACCGTCTGCTCACTGTTCTTATGAATGCGAAAATCAATGCGTCTTGTCATCACACTTGTTAGCGCTTTACAGCCTTGACCCATGATTCATCCCCATTATGAATAAACAGCTTTCCATATATCTGGTCGGTTGCTGTCATTTCAAACCAGCCTCTACCAGACACAGGATCATACTCGGATGTACCATCCCAAGAGAATTCTACTCTCTTTGCATCTTTATCATTACCATACCGCCAATCAATGAATCCGTTAACCGTGCCGAACACAAACTCACCCCTGCTGTCTTTGCTAAACCTGAAATATCCTGGTACTTCGAGATCAATATACTCTTGATCCCATTGTTCCATCTCGGTGATTCTCCACTTTCCAATGAATCTATTCATGTGATCTGCTTGCATTAATTTCAGCGCCAACTGTTTAGTTGATCTCATTCTCTTTGAGAGCGTGTAACGTTTCGTTCATCAAATCATTTGCCACCTCCAAGTC